>DATBFF010000067.1:0-62943 GCA_036558625.1 Mycobacterium sp.
GGGACGCGGGCGGCAGAAACCCTGCGGCAGGAGGGCTACGACGGTGCCCTCACCATCGTGGGCGCCGAACGGCAGGCTCCCTATCACCGGCCGCCGCTGTCGAAGAAGCTTCTCGCCGGCACGGTGCACCGGGCCGGTATCGACATGGCGCCGCAATTCGATCTTGATGCCCGGGTGCTGCGCGGAGCGTCTGCACTCACGTTGGACATGTCCTCGCGCACCGTCGACGTGCGCGACGGCAACCGCGATCTGAGCTTGGGATTCGACGGGCTGATCATCGCCACCGGCTCCGCGCCACGCGAATGGCCGGGCGGCCCGGTCCCCGATGGAGTGATGCTGCTGCGCACGGTCGAGGACTGCCTGGCCATCCGGCACCGGCTGGGCTCGCGTCCCCGCGTCGTGATAATCGGTGGTGGGTTCATCGGCGCCGAGGTCGCCGCGACCTGCCGGTCGCTGGGGCTGGAGGTGGCGCTGATCGAGAAGGCGGCCGGACCGATGCTGGCCGCGTTGGGCGAGGAGATCGCGCGCCGCTTTGCGGAGTTGCATCGTGCCCACGGCGTCGAACTGCGAGTCGGCGTCGGGGTCGACGCATTCATCGGTGACGGCCATGTGAAGGCCGTTCGACTCACCGACGGTTCGCAGCTGCCGGCCGACCTCGTCGTCATCGGCCTCGGCGTCACGCCTGCCACCGGCTGGCTCGACGGCTCGGGACTGCCGGTCGATGACGGAGTGGTTTGCGACGCCACCGGTGCTGTCGAAGGCGCCACCGATGTCACCGCCGCCGGTGATGTCGCGCGCTGGTGGCATCCGCTCTACGAGCAGCACATGCGCATCGAGCACTGGGACCACGCCGCCCGTCAGGGTGCAGCCGCAGCCCGTAGGTTGGTGGCCGGACCGGACGGCGGCTGCGCGTATGACGAGGTGCCCTATTTCTGGTCCGATCAATACGACATCAAATTGCAAACGCTCGGTGTGACAACCGATTACGACGCCTTCGAAATCGTCGAAGGCGATCCGGGCCGGTGGCAATTCGTCGCCGCATACGGGCGCGGCGGTCAGACCGTCGCGGTGCTGGGAACGATCCGCGATCGGGTCTACGCCTACCGCGAGGCAATCAGTAAACGCGCCGAGTTCCCGCCCAAGGCTCCGGAGTCCGGTTAGACGTCGCGATGGAGCGCGAAGGCTGCCATCAGACGATCGTCGAGTTCATCGATCCCCTTGCGAACAATCATCGAATGCTCGTCAACACCGATCAGAACATCGCTTCGCGTCAAACCTCGACGATTTCGATCAGGGTCGACAGTCCGTCGAAATCGGCGCCGTTGCGAGTGATCAGCGGCAGGCCCTCGGCGAGTGCGGTTGCCGCGATCAGTAAGTCGGCAAGCCGCCGACGCGGTTGACGTCCAGCCTTCAGCACCGCTGCGTAGACCCTGCCGTAGGCCCGCGCCGCCTCTATTCCGAACGGCAACGGATCGAACGCTGCTTCCGCCCGCTGCAACCGGTCCTGGCGACGTGCCCGTTCGTCCAGCTCCTCGGCGGCGGCCGGCCCAGCCGCAAGTTCCGCCATCGTCACCGCTGACACTGCTACCTGCAACGGGAGTTGGTCCGGTTGCAATTTCTCAAGATCTACGACAACCGAGGTATCCAACAGGCCCAGCGGCAACCGGTCAGACACGCGGATCGACGGTCTGGTCGACGGTCGCGCACAGATCGTCCCGGAGGGAAGCCCAATCGACCGATGGTGCGCCGCGGAAGATTTCTACCGCCGCCTGAGCATCCACAAATCGGCGACGCCGCAACGGCCGAAGCTCGCCGACCGGCTCCGACCGTCGAGTGATGATGAACGAATGTCCCTCATCGAGGCCACGCATGATGCGACCGCTGTCATTCCGTAGTTCGCGCTGGCTAATCTGTTCCGCCATAATCCCTAGCGTAGCACCTCGTGCTACAACCGTGCAGGCGAACGCCAACCCGTTTTTCTAAGACAGGGATTGTCGGGGCGGTAGTGTTCGCCTCGCTTGCGAGGTGACGCCCGGGACCGTGTTCGCAAGGTCTGGACGGCTTTTGGCGAAAGCGTTGATCGCGCGATAGAACGATCAAAGCTGGCGGGGGTTGGGAACTTTCGGCACCCACGCCAGCTCCCAGTGAATTCCGTTGATCGGGTCGTCGAAGAACACCGCGTAATACCCGGGCCAGTATTGCGGGTATTCCTTTGGTTCGTCAGTGACGGTGATGCTTCTCCGGAGGAGGAACTCGCGATGGAAGCGGTCGACCTCTCTTCGGCTGCGCTATACGACCCGGAACTCGCCGCGCCGGGCGGAGTATCGACCCTCTAGTTGATCGCGTAGTGGCTTACCGACGCGGTAGGGATTCTCCGCCAGCGGACCTCGGATGAACTCCCAACACGCCACGGCTATTGCTTCGGGCAATAGATCGGTGAGCGCTTTCCTCGCGGCACTTGTCGGCTCGACCCGATATGTCACCGGGGCAGCCGCCCGGCGGCGCGCATCTCCTCGTTCACCTCGTCGAGTGTGTAGACCTTGCCGGCTTCCACTTCTGCCTTGGCTTCGCGTACTTCACGCATCAACTCTTGATCGCTGAGGATGTCGAGCGTTTCCATGATCGAGTCGTAGTCATCCGCGCCCAGAATCACCGCAGCCCGCCGGCCTTGCCGAGTGACCTCGATCCGCTGATGGGTTCGCACCGCCTCATCGACGAGCTTCGATAGGTTCGCTCGAACCTCGGCCAATGGAAGCGTCGTCATGTACAGAATTCTAGCGTTCTACGGTGCTGTGGTGCACTGCGCGATACGTTGAACCGGAACTCGACGACGTTGTGATCAAACCGTTCCGCGGGCGGCCCACGCAGTAGCCCTCACGGTGAGCGGCCCCTTACCGAGTCGTCCGCGAGCCACTGATTCGAGACGTGCGCGGCCACCGTCATCGCATCGCTGGACATAGCCACCAGCAGGACCGACACCGTAGGTGTACGGCTCCCACCACTCCTCGAAGGTCGGATGCACAACGTCGACCGCAATGGAATCCTCTTGCACATCGCGCAGCCCAGCAGCTTCGAATAACTCAGTCAGGTGCCCCCTGCGCGCCCCGGAGAGTAGCGCTTCATCCTCAGCTTCAGGGTCGATCACGTGAACCGCATCCCAGAACGGCGCCAGTGCTCCGGTCGGCCCGTCCCACACACATGCTGCGACGACACCGCCACGCCGAGTCACACGCGCCATCTGTCTGAGGCCGACCACTGGATCCGTCATGAAGTGCACCACCAATTGCGCGAGAGCAAAGTCGAAAGCCGCACTGTCGTACGGCAATTCCTCCACCGTACCTCGACACACCCCAACGTCTGGGAAGCGCACACGGATCGCGTCGATGAACGGCGGTGAAGGATCGATCGCCGTGACCTCGGCTCCGACAGACAGCAAATGCGCCGTCAGCGCACCCGGCCCACAGCCCACGTCGAGGACCTTGGCGCCGACGCCCACTCCGGCAAATGCCACGAAAACCTCCGCAAGAGGATCGGCATACCGGCCCATGAAACGGGCGTAGGCATCCGGCGGCACGACGAAACTCACCGGGCAATGCTATGTCGCGAGCCGGGTCATAGGGCCAGTTCGTGGCTCGGCGCCGGGACTACACGTTGAAGCGGAACTCGACCACGTCACCGTCGGCCATCACGTAGTCCTTGCCCTCGATCCGGACCTTGCCGGCCGCCTTCGCGGCGGCCATCGACCCGGCGGCCACGAGGTCGTCGTACGTAACGACTTCCGCCTTGATGAAACCCTTTTCGAAATCGGTATGGATCACGCCCGCGGCCTTCGGCGCGGTGTCGCCCTGGCGAATCACCCACGCCCGCGCCTCTTTTGGCCCCGCGGTCAGGAACGTCTGCAGGCGCAAGGTATGAAAACCGGCCTGCGCCAACGCATCCAGGCCACGCTCGGTCTGACCAATCGACTCCAGCAATTCCGCGGCCGACTCGTCGTCGAGCTCCAGCAGCTCGGCCTCGATCTTGGCGTCCAAGAACACCGCGTCTGCCGGCGCCACGAGTTCACGCAACGACGCCACTCGCGCCGAGTCGGTCAGCACGGACTCGTCGGCGTTGAACACATACAGGAACGGCTTCGTGGTCAACAGGTTCAGCTCCCGCAACAGTGACGTGTCAAGACCCGCGGAGAACAATGTCTTGCCCGCGTTCAACACCTCCCGCGCCGACGACGCCGCCTCGAACGCCGGTCGCCGGGCCTTCGACGTGCGCGCCTCCTTCTCCAGCCGCGGGATCGCGCGCTCGAGCGTCTGCAGGTCGGCGAGGATCAACTCGGTCTCGACGATCTCGATGTCACTTTTCGGATCGACTTCGCCGGAAACGTGCGCGACGTCGTCGTCGGAGAACACCCTCACGACCTGACAGATCGCGTCGCACTCCCGAATGTTTGCCAGAAACTTGTTGCCCAGCCCGGCGCCTTCGGAGGCGCCCTTGACGAGTCCGGCGATGTCGACGAACGTCACGGGCGCGGGCACGGTACGTGCCGAGTCGAACATCACAGCCAAAACATCGAGGCGCGGATCGGGCAGCGGCACGACGCCCTCATTGGGCTCGATGGTGGCGAACGGATAGTTCGCGGCCAGTACGTTATTGCGCGTCAGCGCGTTGAACAACGTCGATTTGCCGACATTCGGCAAACCCACGATGCCTAGGTTCAAGCTCACAGACGCAACAGTCTAGGCAAACACGCCCGCGGCCCCCGGTCTGCTTGACAGCCGACTATGCGGTTGACCCGGTACGGTCTAGGGGTGTCTGCACAGCAGGACCGGTCGGTAGTGAGTGCGGATCGGCGGTCCGTGCATCCCGACGTGCCGGGAGCACCCTGGTGGGGCGCCGTCCTTATCGCTCTCATCGCGACCACGATCGGTTTCGCGTTCGACGCGGGCGGCGGCAAAGAACTCACGCATGTCTTCGCGGCGTTCTACGTCATCGGCTGTTTGGCAGCCGTGCTGATGGTCCGGCAATCGGGGATCTTCACCGCCATCGTGCAGCCGCCGATGATCCTTTTCGTCATGGTTCCGGGCGCTTATTTCCTCTTCCACGGCGCGAAGATCACCGGGCTGAAAGACGTCGTCATCAACTGCGCCTATCCTCTTGTCGAGCGATTCCCGTTGATGGTATTCACCTCGGGCACAGTGCTTTTGATCGGACTCGGCCGCTGGTTCCTCGGTTCCCGCGCCGAAGAGGAGGCCGCACCGGCCAAGGCATCTGCGAAAGCATCTGCCAAAGACGCGCCCCCGAGTCGGCTCGCGGCACTCACGTCGAAGCTCACGGAAATGCTGCCGTCCAAGAGCGCCGAAGAGGACACACCCAAGCGCCGCCATGCGGTCGAGAAATCGAAGAAGCGGCGGACGCAGCCGGCGAAGCGCGCAGAGCCAACCCGCCGACGGCAGAGGGTCCTCGACGACGATCTGCCGCGTGAACGGCCGCGCCGTCGCGCGGCACCCGCATGGCAACCAGAAGAACCTGTCGACCTCCCCCGCCGGCGTTCCCCCGCCGCGCGCGCCGGGCGCAACCCGTACGACCGCCGCGAGCCCTATGAACGCAGAGCACCGCACGACCGCCGCGGCCGTTACGACTCCTATGACCCGGTCGAGTATGACCCGTTCGAGGCCTACGAGGTCGCGCCGCGTCGCCGTCCCAGCGCCAACGGCGCAGCGGTGGCCAACGGCTCACACCACCCGATCTCGCGGGTGCGCTACCGCGGCAGCCCGGTCGACACCGACACGCGTCAGGAGCGGCCGGTGCGCAGTCAGTCGCCGCGCTGGGAAGCCGACAGCTGGGAGTACGACATCTAGGAGCGGGACGGCCGGATCTCGCGCGGCAACGCGAAAACCAGCGTCTCGTTCGCCGTCGTCACCGGCTGGACGATGTCGTAGCCGTATTCGGCCAGCCGCTCCAGGACTCCCCGCACCAGCACTTCGGGCACCGACGCGCCCGACGTGACGCCGATGGTCGTGACACCTTCCAACCAGGCGCGGTCGATGTCGTCGGCGTAGTCGACCAGATGCGCCGCATCCGCACCCCCACCCAGCGCCACCTCGACCAAGCGCACGGAGTTCGACGAGTTGCGCGATCCGACGACGATCACCAGCTCGCACTCAGGTGCCATCGCCTTGACGGCGACCTGCCGGTTCTGCGTGGCGTAGCAGATGTCGTCACTGGGCGGATCCTGCAGCTTCGGGAAACGTTCCCGAAGGCGCTGTACGGTCTCCATCGTCTCGTCAACCGACAGCGTGGTCTGCGACAGCCACACGACCTTGTTCTCGTCGTGCACGGTCACATCGTCGACAGCGTCCGGACCGTCGACCAGCTGCACATGCTCAGGCGCCTCCCCTGCCGTGCCGATGACCTCCTCGTGGCCCTGATGACCGATCAGCAGGATGTCGTAGTCGTCGCGGGCGTACCGCTTGGCCTCGTTGTGCACCTTGGTGACCAGCGGGCACGTGGCGTCGATCACCTGAAGACTGCGTTCGGCGGCCGTCTCGTGCACCGTCGGTGCGACACCGTGCGCGGAGAACACGACGATGGCGCCCTCGGGGACCTCGTCGGTTTCGCTGACGAACACCGCGCCGGCTTTCGCGAGCGTGTCGACCACGTGCCGGTTGTGCACGATCTCGTGCCGCACGTACACCGGCGCCCCGTGCTTTTCCAGCGCCCGCTCGACCGTTTCGACGGCCCGGTCGACGCCTGCGCAGTAACCGCGAGGCTCGGCCAGCAGGACCCGCTTGCCGGTGGGCCGCGCTGCCACCCCGCTGGCAGCACCGGGAATCCCCATGTTGATCGTCGGCGGCATATTGCCAGGGTACGGTCCGGCGGCGCCGCAGAGCCAACTCGTCGGCCCCCGGCTTTTGACATGCGGCGCAGTTAAGGCAGGCTGTTGGCCATGGCGAACGCACCATATGGGGTCAGGCTGATCGTGGGGGCGGCGGCAACCGTCGTCGAGGAGACACGCAAGCTGCCGCAGACGATCCTGATGTACCCGATGACGCTGGTGAGTCAGGCCGCTCACATCTTCATGCGGTTCCAGCAGAACGTCGCCGAGATGGTCATCAAGGGTGACGAGACCCTCGACACGCTGTTCCCAGCCAAAGATGAGCAACCCGAGTGGGCCACGTTCGACGAGGATCTCGGCGGCGGTTCGCCGGTGACGCAGCTCGACGACGAGCGCGAGCGGCGCACGGAGGGCCGCTTCGCGCTGTACTCGGCCGAGCCGCCGGAGCAGGAGGCCCCGCCGAAGAAGTCCGGCGGCAAGAAGAAGGCGACGACGGAGCCGCCAGAGATCGCCGTCGAACTGGACTACGACGCGCTCACACTGGCCCAGTTGCGCGCGCGGCTGCAGTCGTTGAGCGTGTCCGACCTCGATGCCCTGCTGTCCTACGAGGAAGCCACCAAGGCCCGAGCACCGTTCCAGACGCTGCTGGCCAACAGGATCACTCGCGCCTCGGCGAAGTGAGCAGCCCCGCGCCGCCGAATTCTGCGGAACACCCTTGGCCGGTGCGGGCCGTGGCCACCCGAGTGGCGAAGTGGATAGACCGGCTCGGCACGGTGTGGGTCGAGGGCCAGCTCACCCAGATCAACCTGCGGCGCGACTCAAAGACGGTGTTCATGGTATTGCGTGACCCCGCGGCCGACATGTCGCTGACGGTGACGTGCCCGCGCGGCCTGGTTTCGGGCGCGCCTGTTCAGTTGGTTGAAGGCACCCAGGTGGTGGTGTGCGGCAAGCCCACCTTCTACACCGGACGTGGCTCGTTCTCGTTGCGGCTCAACGAGATTCGCGCGGTCGGTATCGGCGAGCTGCTGGCCCGCATCGAACGGCTGCGACGACTGCTCGACGCGGAGGGTTTGTTCGATGTCCGCCTGAAGCGGCCGATTCCGTTCCTGCCAACGGCCGTGGGCTTGATCACCGGGCGGGCCAGCGCAGCCGAGCGCGACGTGATCAGCGTCGCCGCCGGTCGTTGGCCGGCGGTGCGGTTCGAGGTGCGCAACACCGCGGTGCAGGGCGCCAACGCGGTGCCTCAGATCGTCGAGGCGCTGCGCTCGCTGGACACCCACCCCGACGTCGACGTGATCGTGCTCGCCCGCGGCGGCGGCAGCGTCGAGGACCTGCTGCCGTTCTCCGACGAGACGCTGTGCCGGGCGATCGCGGCGTGCACCACACCTGTGGTGAGCGCGGTAGGCCACGAACCCGACAACCCGGTGTGCGATCTTGTCGCCGACGTGCGCGCCGCCACGCCGACCGATGCGGCCAAACGGATCGTGCCGGACATGGCAGCCGAGCGGGCATTGCTCGACGACCTGTGCCGCCGCAGTGCGCAGGCGCTGCGGCAGTGGGTCAGCCGGGAGGAGCGGTTGGTGAGCCAGCTGCGCAGCCGGCCGGTGCTGGCCGCGCCGCGGGCGATGTTGAGCGTGCGGTCCGGCGAAATCGAGCGCGCGCGGTCGGCGGGGCGTCGGGACATTCTGCGCATGGTGCGCGGCGAGGCCGAGCGGATCGGGCATTTGTCGGCCCGGTTGTCGACGCTGGGCCCGGCGGCGACCTTGGCACGCGGCTACGCCGTGGTGCAGGCCGGGCCGGACCAGGCGGTGCTGCGTTCAGTGGGCGACGCGCCTTCGGGAACCCGCCTTCGGATTCGGGTGTCCGACGGCGCCGTCGGGGCCGTGAGTTCTGGTGAGGATGCGTAATGGGCGGTCCCGAGGTTAGACCTATTAGTGAACTGGGGTACGAGGAAGCACGCGACGAACTGGTCGAAGTTGTCCGAGTATTGGAGCAAGGCGGGTTGGATCTCGACGCATCGCTGAAGCTCTGGGAAAGAGGCGAAGAGCTGGCCAAACGCTGCGAGGAGCACTTGGCTGGCGCACGCCGGCGGGTTGAGGACGCGTTGGCGAGCAGGGACGACGCCGACGACTGAACCACAGTAGCCAACGCAATGACCGCTCGAAATTGGAACAGGTTTCAGTTATGCTTCCGGGCATGGCTGACGCTTCATTGACAACTGACCTCGGCAAGATCCTGGTGACGGGCGGCTCGGGCTTCGTCGGGTGCAACCTGGTGTCCACTTTGTTGAACCGGGGCTGTTCGGTGCGGTCGTTCGACCGCGTGCCGTCCCCGCTCGGCGAGCATCCGCGGCTGGAGACGGTGGTCGGCGACATCACCGATGTAGATTCCGTGGCCGCCGCCGTCGAGGGTGTCGACACGATCTTTCACACCGCCGCGCTGATCGAGCTGATGGGCGGCAAGTCCGTCACCGACGAATACCGCAAGCGGTCCTTCGACGTGAATGTCGGGGGCACCAAGAACCTCGTGCATGCCGCGCAGAAGGCGGGCGTCAAGCGGTTTGTGTACACGGCGAGCAACAGTGTGGTGATGGGTGGCAAGCGCATCTCCGGCGGCGACGAAACACTGCCCTACACCGACCGCTTCGCGGACTTGTACACCGAGACAAAGGTGGTCGCCGAGAAGTTCGTGCTGGCCCAGAACGGTGTGGACGGCTTGTTGACGTGTTCGATCCGGCCGAGCGGCATCTGGGGCCGTGGCGATCAGACCATGTTCCGCAAGCTCTTCGAGAGCGTGGTGGCAGGCCACGTCAAGGTGTTGATCGGCAGCAAGAACGCCAAGCTGGATAACTCCTACGTGCACAACCTGATTCACGGCTTCATTCTTGCCGCACAGCATCTGGTGCCCGGTGGAACGGCACCGGGGCAGGCCTACTTCATCAACGACGGTGAACCGGTCAACATGTTCGAGTTCGCCCGGCCGATCGTCGAGGCGTGTGATGTGCGTTGGCCGCACGCACGGGTGTCCGGCCGCCTGGTGCGTGATGCGATGTCAGTCTGGCAGCGGTTGCACTTCCGGTTCGGGCTGCCCAAGCCGCTGCTGGAACCGCTTGCGGTGGAACGGCTTTACCTCGACAACTACTTCTCCATCGATAAGGCGCGACGGGATCTCAACTACGAGCCGCTGTTCACCACCGAGAAGGCGATGCAGGAGTGCATGCCGTACTACGTCGAGCTGTTCGAGAAGGTCAAAGGCGAGGCCCATCCGCACCTGGCGGCCGTGGTGGCGGCGGGGCCACCCGAGTAGCCCTCGCTTTGCGCCGAAACCGCATTACCGGTTATGATTTAGCGCGAATCACGACCGGGAATGCGGTTTCGGCGACGGTCACATGGCCCGCGCAACGGCGACGTGGGGCTCGAAGCCAACGGAGTCGGCCATCGCTAGGTATCGGTTGGCGAATTCGCGGTAGCCGGCTTCGTCGCCGTTGGCTCGTGCCACCAACGCGCGCAGTCGCAGCAGATATAACTCATGAAACACCCCACGCGGCTCCGCCAGTTGCACTGCAAGCCTTTTGACCGCGGCCTCTGCTTCACGAAGGTCGGCGTCCGCGCCGCGACACAACAGTGATTCGACGAACACAGCCACCACCGGGCTGAGAAAATCGCCTCGGCCCCACTCAGCGATGGCTTCCAAAATGTTTCGCGATAGTTCGACGGCGCCGTCGACGTCGCCGAGGCGCAACTTTTCTGCTGCGCTTTCGGTGTCGATGATCGGGATGACGGCCATCGTGAACCGCTCTTCGACGGCGGCTTCTCGGACCAGGGCAAGTAGTGCGAAACCTTCGTCGCGCTCTGACCCGGCCTGACGCACCAGCGTGAGTCCGCGGCAATATCGGGCGCCGGCCAGCGTGAAGTCGTCTCCCGACCGCTCGGCGACAGACAGCAATTCCGCTGTCTCCCGAAGCGCCTCGGCATCGGCTGGAAGTGCTCCCGCCACCAGACAGCCGTACTTGAAGACACCCATCGTCGCCCACATCGGCGGGTCCGCGGTTCGCGCCATCTGCATGCCGCACTCGACGTCGTCTCTCCAGCCCGGATCGCCGAGGCTGGCACCGACGGCGCCCCTGAGCGTTAACGCGGTGGCCAACGGCGAACCGATGACCAGATTGCCCATAGTCGGGTCACCATCGGCAAGCTCGATGATGCGTTGCGACAACCGGATTGATTCGGTCAGCTCGCCCGTGACGGATTTCGCGGCGATCGCGGCGTAGAGCAAGGCCACGGTCAGCGTCGGGTCGCCGATCGCCTCCAACAAATCCGCGTATTCGGACGCCAAACTCGACGCTTCGGTGAACCGGGCATGAACGATCAGTGCGCCTACTTGGCCGGCCATGGCCATCGCGAGTGAGACTTTGTCACCGGCCTCGCTGGCAAGCACACGTAGTTCCTCAAAGCCGACATCGTCCATGGTGCCGCCTGCTCGAAACATGCTCAGACACAGCAGTGTGCGCGGCGCGATTCGCATCGGCACGCGTTGGGGATCGTCGGCGGGTAATGCGTCGGCGATCGCTCGGGCGTGCTCCCAACTCAGCCGGGCCGATGTAAGGTCGCGGTTGGTCAGCCACGTCCCGGCCCGCATGTGCCAGTTGAACGCCGCATGGAGATCGCCTGCGGCCTCGAGGTGCTCGGCGATTAGCGCTGCATTCTCATCGACGGTTTCTGGATTGCGGCTTTCGATGAGGTTGGCAAGCCGGCGATGCAGTTCGGCACGCGCCGCCTTCAGCTGCGACTCATATGCGACGGTGCGAACGAGTGGATGGCGGAATGCGAACTCGCCGTCTCTGGTGAACTTCACCTGATCGATCAACTCCGCGGCGAGCAGCTCGTCGAGATCGGGCTCGATGTCTAGCTCCCGCAACAGCTCAGGTCCGAACCGCGCGCCGATGACGGCTGCTGCACTCAGTGTCTGCTTGGCGGCAGACGTGAGTCGATCGATGCGGGCAGAGATCGTGGCCTGAAGCGTTGGCGGCACGCTGACGTCAGTCACTTGACCGCGCAGCCTGTAGGCACCGGGATTGCCGTAGAGGACATCTCGTCCCGCCAGGTCGCGAACGATCTCTTCGGCGAAGAATGGATTGCCGGCGGCCTTTTCGGCGATGTGCTCCGCAAGTCCTGTGACTGTCGAATCCGCGCCCAGCAGTTCACGAATCAATCCCGATATATGGGTATCGCTGAGTGGCCGCAACGCAACTGCCTGCGCTGCGGGCACACGGGTTAGCGCACCCTGGTACTCCGGCCGGTACGTCAGCAGCACCACCGAGCGGCTCTGCGGGATCACCGTCAAAAACCCCGCGAGCATGGACTCACTGATCTCGTCGATCCAGTGCACGTCCTCGATCACGAACAACGTCGGAGTGGTGCGAGACAGTGTCAGAGCATTGATCAATGCGGTCAGTCGGCGCTGGCGTGCACCCGGCTCAATCACCACTTTAGGCCTGTCCGCATCCGCGATGCCCAGCAGATCGTCAAGCAGCAGAAGATCTTCCGGGTCGGCGTCGACTACCCGGGCGCGTATCACGGCGCGTGCAGAGGAAGCGTCCAGGTCGTTCACGCGCATGGCTTCACGAAGCAGCCGCGCGACCGCATGGAAGGGAACGTCGTTGGCGTGAGATTCACAGTAAGTGGTGACCACGTCCATGCCATGAGCGTTGGCGCGGTTCGCGGCTTCAAGGGTCAGTCTGCTCTTGCCAATGCCGGCCGGTCCGAGGATGCTGACGACGCAGCCCGCGCCGCCTATCGCCTCATCGATGAGTCCCGCGACGGTGTTCATCTCCCAGGTGCGGCCGACTAGTGACGGCTGGTTGCGCTCAGCCCTTTCGCTCGCAGTCGATAGCAAGCGGCGCGCTGCCACTGCCGCATCAAATCCCTTGACATATACCATCTCCGGGCTGCCCAGCACCGCGCTGATCTCGACCAAGCGTGCCGTGGACTCGCTGAGCATCACGCCGCCCGCAGGAGCGGCCGACTCCATCCGCTGAGCCATTCCCACGTGCTCGCCAATCGCTGTGTAGCTGCCGGGCCCGGCACCGACGTCACCGGCAATCACCTGCCCGGAATTCAGCCCGATCCGCACTTGCAAGTCGATACCCGGTAGGCGCTCTACCTGCTCCTGGATCTCCAGCGCCGCCAGGCAGGCGCGAAAAGCGTGGTCCTCCAACGCGACCGGGGCGCCAAACAGCGCCATGATGCCGTCGCCCGTGAACTTGTCCACCGTTCCTCCGTAGCGCTGCACGACGATGGTCGAACGTCTGACGAGTTCGGTCATGATCTCGCGCAGCCGCTCCGGTCCTACGGCTGAGGCGATGTCCATCGAATGAACGACGTCCGCAAACAACACGGTCACCTGCTTGTACTCCGCTGCCGACGGTGGTCGGGTCGGCGTGCCGCACTCGTCGCAGAACTTGGCGTTCTGTCGGATCGTGTTGCCGCACGAGGCGCATAGAAGTTCAGCAGTGGTCATGACATCGCTTCCGCCCAGGCGATGTGTCCTTCGAAGCCAAGGGTATTCGCCGTGTCACGGTACAGCTTCACAAACTTTCGGTAGCCCGCTTCGTCGCCATGGGTCCGTGACAGCAGCGCCCGCAGCCGCGGCACGTATAAGTGCGGGAACACCGAACCCGGCTCCCTGGGGAGTTCTGCAAGCCTGTCGACCGTCGCCTGTGCCTCGTGTACGTCGGCGTCACCACCGCGACGCAGCAGTGATTCGACCAACACCGTTACCGCCGCCCCACCGAAACTACCCACGCCCCAGGTGAGGAAACCCTCGGTGAGGGGCCGCGTCAGTTCGATGGCGTCATCGAAGTCGCCGGTGCGCAACTTCTCTGCTGCGCTTTCGGTGTCGATGATCGGGATCGCGGCCATCGTGAACCGCTCCTCGACGGCAGCTTCCCGGGCCAACGCGAGTAACGCGTAGCCCTCACCGCGCTCGGGTCCATCTTGATGCACGAGGGCAAGGCCCCGACTGTATCTGGAGCCGGCCAGCGTGAAGTCGTCTCCCGACCGCTCGGCGATCGCGAGAATCTCGGCTGTCTCCTTCAGTGCCGCGCCGTCGCTCGGGAGCATCCCCGTCATCAGGCAGCCATACTTGAAAACCGACAAAGCCCCCCAGGTGAACGGATCTGTGGCCTTTGCGATCGCCATCCCGCGTTCCACGTCGTCTCTCCAGCCGAGGTCGCCGAAACTCCCGCGAGCAAGACCCTTGAACATCCATCCGGTCGCCAGCGGTGAACCAATGATGAGATTGCCCTTCGTGGCGTCGTTGCCGGCGAGATCGATGATCTGTTGGGATAGCCGGGCCACATCGGTCATTTCGCCGGTGACGAACTTCGCGGCAACCGCGCCGTAGAGCAGCGCAAGGGTCAGCGTCGGATCACCGATCGAATCGACCAGACCGATGTATTCGGACGCCAGACTGGAGGCTTCGCGGAACCGCGCGTGAACCATCAGTGCCGAGACCTGGCCGGCCATCGCGATCGCGAGCGACACCTTGTCGCCGGCGGCAGAAGTGAGAGCCCGCAATTCGCCAAACGCGACGTCTTCCATCGTTCCGCCCGCGCGCCACACACTGAGGCTCAACAATGTTCGTGGCGCGATTCGCATCGGCAGTCGGTCCGGATCGTCGGTCGGTAAGCCATCAGCGATCACTTGTGCGCGCTCCCAGCTCAACCGCGCGGAAGTGATGTCGCGGTTGGTCAGCCAGCTTCCCGCCCGCATATGCCAACCGAACGCCGCGTGGAGATCGCCTGCTGCCGCGAGGTGTTCTGCGATCAGCGCAGCGCTTTCGTCGACGGATTCTGGATTTCGCGTTTCGATGATGCCGGCGAGCCGGCGGTGTAATACCGCCCGAGCCGACTTCAGCTGGGACTCATACGCGACTGTACGAACAAGTGGATGGCGAAAGGCGAATTCGCCTTCTCCGGTGAATTTCACCTGATCGATCAGTTCGGTAAGCAGCAGCTCGCCGAGGGCCGGCTCTATTTCCAGCTCCCGCAGTACTTTCGGACTGAATCGTAAACCGATGACTGCCGCTGCACTCAACGTTTGCTTGGCCGGCAGTGTGAGTCGATCGATCCGGGCTGAGATCGTGGCCTGCAAGGTAGGTGGCACGCTGACGTCAGTGACCTCGCCGCGCAATTTATAGCTGCCCGGAGTGCCGTAGAGAATCTCACGTCCAGCCAAATCGCGGACGATCTCTTCGGCGTAGAAGGGATTGCCGGCAGCCTTCTCAGCAACATGCTCGGCGAGCCCGGCAACCGTCGAATCCGAGCCCAGCAGTTCACGAATCAGCCCCGATACATGCGTATCGCTGAGTGGCCGCAGCGCAATTGCCTGTGCTCTGGGAACGCGCGCGAGCACTCCTTGGTATTCCGGACGGTACGTGAGCAGGACGATCGAGCGGCTCTGCGGGATCACGTTCAAAAATCCGGCGAACAGGGCTTCGCTCGCCTCGTCGATCCAGTGCAAGTCCTCGATCACATACAGCGTAGGGGTGGTGCGAGCCAAGGTGGCGGCATTGATCAACCCCGTCAGCCGTCGCCGCCGCGCTCCCGGTTCAACCATGGGCGCGGGTGTGTCGGGGTCGGCGATTCCCAGCAGATCATGAAGCAGGAGAAGGTCTTCCGGGTCGGCGTAGGAAGCCCGGGTGCGAACGAGCGCACGCGCGGACGCCGGGTCCAGGTCGTTTATGCCCGTCGCTTCACGGATCAATCGCGCGACAGCACTGAATGGGACGTCGGTGGTATGCGACTCGCAGTAGGTGCTGATCAGATCCATGCCCTGTCTGGCTGAACGGGTGGCGGCTTCGCGGGTCAGCCTGCTCTTGCCGATGCCTGCCGGCCCGACCACGCTGACCACGCAGCCCGTGCCGCTCATTGCCTCGTCGATCACTCCTGTTACCGCATTCAGTTCCCAGGTGCGACCAACTAGCGACGGCTCAGTGCGCTCGGCTCTCTCGCGCGCTCTCGACAGTAGGAGGCGAGCCGGTACGCCCTCCTCGAATCCCTTGATGTGCAGCACTTCCGGGTCAGCCAGCACAGTAACGGCCTCGACGAGGCGGGCAGTGGATTCGCTGAGCATCACCCCGTTCGGAGGCGCGACGGACTCCATGCGCTGCGCCATCCCGACGTGCTCACCGATTGCTGTGTAGCTCCCGGGCCCGGCTCCGACGTCGCCGGCGATCACCTGACCGGAGTTCAGCCCGATCCGCAGTTGCAGGGAGATATCGTCGCTGTGTGCGATCTCGCCAGCTAGTTGCTGCGCCTGGCTTTGAATGTCCAGCGCGGCGAGGCAGGCACGAAAAGCATGGTCTTCCAACGCAACCGGTGCGCCGAACAGTGCCATGATGCCGTCGCCGGTGAACTTGTCGACCGTACCGCCGTAGCGCTGCACGACGATCGTCGAACGCTTCACCAGTTCGGTCATGATTTCGCGCAGCCGCTCCGGGCCGACCGAAGCCGCCATGTCCATGGAATGCACGACGTCGGCGAACAACACCGTCACTTGCTTGTACTCGGCCGCGGTTGCCGGGCGTGTCGGTGCCCCACATTCGCTGCAGAACTTGGCTCGGGCACTCAGCTCCGTACCGCAGGACGAACACGTCGTCATGCGATCGCCTCGGCCCAGGCCGAATGGCCCTCGAAGCCGAGCTCATTCGCCACCGCGCGGTAGCGCTCGACGAGCTCTTGGTAGTTGGCGTCGCCACGTGCGCCCGCCAGCATTGCACGCAGCCGCAACAAGGTGATCTTGTTCAGTACGAACCCTGGGTCGGTCGGCACGGCCGCGAAACGGTGGACCACCGATTCTGCTTCCGCGAGATCGCCACCACTGCCGCGGGCCAGCAGCGCCTCGACGAGCGCTGAACAAGCGAGCGCGGTGTACAGACACCCACCGGAGTCGAACAGCTCGCCGACGACCACGCGTGCGCGCTCGACTGCCGCGTCGAGCTGTCCGAAAGCTGTTTCCACTCGCGCGATTTCGCTCTCGATGATCGGCAGTGCCGCGAACGAGTATCTGTCGTTGACGACCTCGTCGCGCACCTGCGCGAGTAGCTCCGCTCCCCGTCGTTGCTCTGGGCCGCCGCGATGGATGAGCACGACGCCGTGGCTGGTCCGCGCCATGCTCAGGCCTATGTTGTCGCCCATCTGTTCGACGCTGGGAAGCAGTTCGCTGGTATAAGCGAGCACGGTCGCGTCGGGTGTCGTCACGCCGTTGGCGATCGCCACGGTGTAGGCGAAGTACGCCAGGCCGGAGCGAGTCATGGGGTCCAACGGACGGACCATATCGAGTGCGGCGCGGAAGTCGTCCCGCCAACCGGAGACCCCCAGGCACCACCGTGCGAGGCCGCGCAAGGTAAGCGTCGCTCCCAGCGGTGAACCGATGATCAGGTCGCCCTTCGTGGGGTCGCCGTCGGCGGCGTCGATCGCTCGCTCGGCCCACCCGAGCATGTCGACAACCTCGCCGGTGTCGTGCTTGGCGACGAGCGCCGTGTAGGTGAGCGCGAGCGTCAGCGTCGGGTCGTCGACCGATTCCAGAAGCGCCATCAGTTCCGACGCCAGCTGCGAGCCGGCGCGCCGCTGGGCTTTGGTGAAGTGCATGACGACGGCTCCCGACATGCCGATGGCCAGCGATCGCTTGTCGCCCGCGGCGTCGCAAAGCTCGCGCAACTCCTCGAAGCCGAGCTCTGCGCCACTGCCAGCGGTGCGCCATGCCGTGCCACACATCAGGGTTCGTGGTGCGATCCGCATCGGCATCCGATGTGGATCGCCCTCAGGCAACCGGTCCGCGACGCTACGGGCCTTACCCCAGCTCGTTTGCGCCGCATCGATGCTCCGGTTGGTGAACCATGTTCCCGCGCGCATGTGCCAGTCGAAAGCAGCGCGCAGGTCGCCTGCCGCTTCGAGATGCTCGGCGATCAACGGGGCATTTTCGTCGCGCTGCTCGATCGAACTGGCCAGCTGGCGGTGCAGGTTGGCTCTTTCGGATTTGAGCTGAGACTCGTATGCCACGGCGCGGATCAAAGCGTGCCGGAACGCGTATTCGGCGCGTGGCGTGAACTTGACCTGCTCGATGAGTTCGGCATCGAGCAGTGCGGACACGTCGGGTTGGTCGACCAGCCGGACCAGTGACTCGTCGTCAAAACGCAAACCGACGACAGCCGCGGCCTGTACAGTGCGCTTCGCCGCAGCGGGCAGACGGTCGATCCGCGCGCCGATAGTCGCTTGCACTGTGGGCGGCACAGTTTCCTCGGTGAGGTCGCGCGTCGCCACATAGGCGCCGGCTCCGCCTGCGACCACGCCTCGCTCGGCGAGATCGCGGACGATCTCTTCGACGAAGAACGGATTTCCGGCAGCGCGGGCAGCAGTGAGGTCGGCCATACCACGCACCGACGGGTCGCTGCCGAGAAGTTCGGTAGCCAGCGCCGCGGTTTGCGACTCGCTGAGCGGACGCAACGCCAGTGTCTGCGCACCGGACACCCGCGACAAGATGCCGTCATAGTCGGGTCGGTAGGTGAGCAGCACAAGCGACGGTGTCTGCGGAATGACGGTGAGAAGGTCGGCGACCATCATCTCGCTGACTTCGTCGATCCAGTGCGCATCTTCGATCACATAGACCGCCGGCTCCTCCCTTGCGAGCGATGCGGCGTTGACGAGCGCGGTCAACCGACGATCGCGCGCGTCGGGCGCGACGTCTGGCAGCGGCACGCGGGGGTCTCGGATGCCCAGCAGATCGTCGAACAACAAGAGGTCCTGTGGATCGGCTTCGGGAACTCGCTCACGGATGCGCGCCCGAGCGGCCGCCGCATCGAGATCATCGATTCCTGTTGCAGCACGCAACAATCGGGCTACGGCGTAAAACGGGATGTCGCGGGTGTGTGACTCGCAGTATGCGGCGAAGGTGTCGATGCCGCGTTGTGCCGCGATCGCAGCGGCCTCTCGGACGAGTCGGCTCTTGCCGATACCGGCCGGCCCGACGACGTTGACGACGCATCCGCTGCCGGCGACGACTTCGTCGAGAATCGCCGACAGCGTGCTGACTTCCCAGGTGCGGCCGACGAGCGCGGACTCGCTGCGCCGGAGGTGTCGTCGGTCGCCGATTGCCAGGAGCCGCCGCGCGGAAATCGGCGCGTGAATGCCCTTGACATGAACTGATTCCCGGTCGGCCAGCACGACCGTGCCTTCGACCAGACGGGCGGTGGATTCGCTGAGCATCACTCCGCCCGGGGGCGCCACCGACTCCATCCGCTGGGCGATGCCGACCTGTTCGCCGATCGCCGTGTAACCCGCTAGCCCAGAGCCGATCTCGCCGGCGATCACTTGACCGGAATTGAGGCCGATACGCAGTTGCAGGTCGATTCTGGGCAGCCGCTGCACCGCCTGCTGGATTTCGAGGGCGGCCAGACAAGCGCGAAACGCATGATCTTCCAATGTCATCGGCGCCCCGAACAACGCCATGATGCCGTCGCCGGTGAACTTGTCCACCGTGCCGCCATAGCGATGCACGACAACGGCACACCGGTTGACCAGGTCGGCCATGATCTCGCGCAGCCGCTCGGCGCCGACGGCCGCGGCGATGTCCATCGAATGCACCACGTCGGCGAAGAGAACGGTCGCCTGTTTGTACTCGGCGGCCGTCGCCGTCACCGACGTCGGCGCGCCACATTCGTCGCAGAACTTAGCGCCCGTTCTCAGTGCGGTGCCGCAGGAGCTGCAGGCGAGTTCGACGGTGGTCACGTCATCGCCTCGGCCAGCGCGATATGCCCTTCGAAGCCAAGTGATTTCGACATGTCGAGGTAGCGGTCGGCAAGCTGCCGGTGCGCGATCGCGTCGCCTTTGGCGCGTGCGAGCAGTGCGCGCAGTTCGAGAAGCGTGAGGTCCTGAATCGCCAATCCCTGCAGCGCTTGCACGCCTGCCAGGCGCTCGATTGCGGCTTCGGCTTCGCGTACGTTGCCCTCGGTCCCATGGACAAGCAATTCCTTCACCAAGAAGCGAGCCACCCCGCAATATCCGAACTGCCCGGTCTCGAAGACGCCGTCAACGCCGGAGCGCAGAATGGGTAACGACGCTGCATTGTCGCCGCCGCGGGCGATCCCCCAACCGATATATACATCGATGACAGGCAGGTGGGAGCGATAGAACCGGTCCGCCAATGCCATGTCCCGAGACCGTGTCAACAGCCGTAATCCGCTTTCTGGCTCAGCCGGTTGCTTGCACACCAGGGCCATCCCCAAGGTGAACAAGGCAAATGCCAGCGCCAGGTCGTCGGCCGATCGCTCACAAGTCTCCAACGCCTCCTCGAGGTCGCGAAGAGCAATGTCGTCCACCACGATGACGTCATATCCGATCGCCATCCCGTACGCGACGGCAAGTGCGACACCTTTCGACATGAGATCGGCACGTCGGGCCATCGCAACAGCCCGATCGAAATCATCTCGCCACCCGTCTTGCCCATGGGCCCAGCGAGCCACGGACCGCGATGCATGCGCGTATGCCAGCGGAGATCCGAACATGACGTGACCACCGTCTGGACTGCCATCGGCGAGATCGATGACCATCTGTGACAACCGCAGCATCTCGGCCATGTCACCCGTCGTCATAGCCAAAGCAAGCGGAGCAACAGCTAGCTCGACCATGAGATTGGGTTCATGGATCGCCTCAAGAAGGGTGGTGAGCTCGACGGCAGTATTTACCGCCTCACGAACCCGGCCGGACACCATATGATCGCCGGCCAGACCCGCCATCGCGATAGCAGGCGATGCCTTGTCTCCCGCGGCCGTGCACAACTCCTGCAATTCCGCGAAACGGGCGCCTACAAGAGGCGAGTGGATCCGAAAACCGTGTCCACACATCAACGTACGCGGTGCGATCTTCATTGCCAGTCGGTCCGGTTCGTCAGCGGGCAACGCGTCGGCGATCTGGCGCGCCCGTTCCCAACTGACGTGCGCCGCGGCATTGTCGCGGTTCATCGACCATGCACCGGCACGCATGTGCCACGCATATGCCTCGCGAAGGTCCCCTGCAGCCTCGAGGTGTTCGGCGATCAGTGCAGCGTTCTCGTCGGCTTGTTCGATGGCATGCGCCAGCCGTCGATGCAGTGCCGCGCGGTCGGCCTTGAGTTGCGAATCGTAGGCCACCGTCCGAATCAACGGATGGCGAAATGCGTACTCGGCGTGCGGTGTGAACTTGATCTGGTTGATCAATTCCGCCCGAATCAGATCGGCGAGATGCGCATCCACACCTATTGAGGTCAAAAGGCCGGTATCGAAGACCGTTCCCACCACCGCGGCCGCGCACAGCGTCCGTTTGGCGCTGGGCTCCAAGCGGTCGATCCGCGCGGAGATCGTGGCTTGCAACGTTGCTGGAACCGTGATTTCGTCGAAGTCAGTGCGGCACAGGTAGGCGCCGCGCTGTCCCGCGACCACCCCCCGCTCGGCAAGATCCCTGACGATCTCCTCGACGAAGAACGGATTGCCTGCCGCCCGCGCAACGACCGTCTTCGCTAATTCCGACACGGACGGGTCGGGACCAAGAAGTTCCGCGGCCAGGGCTGTGGATTCCGAATTGCTCAGCGGCGCAAGCGTCAGCGTGTGCGCGCCCCGCGTCCGCGCCACAGCACCCTCGAACTCGGGTCGGTATGTGATCAGCACCATCGAATGCGCCTGGGGTATCACCGTCATGAAGTCGGCCAGCATCGAATCGCTGACCTCGTCGATCCAATGGGCGTCCTCGACGATGTAGAGAGCCGGCGTTTCGCGGGCAACGGCAGCGGCTTTGACCAATGCGGACAGCCGTCGCCGTCGCGCGTCGGGGTCGATCTGAGGAGCCAGCGCAGCAGGATCGCCTATTCCCGCCGCATCGTCGAAGAGCGCCAAGTCCTGTTCGTCGGCGCCACTGATTCGCTCCCTCAACTGCGCTCGGGCCGTGGCGTCGTCCAGGCCCGGCACGCCCGCAACCGCGCGCAACAGCTGCCCGACGGCGTGGAAGGGAATGTCGCTGGTATGCGACTCACAGAAGGCCCAAAAGGTGTCGACGCCACGAGCAGCCGCAATTTCCGCAATTTCTCGCACAGTCCGGCTTTTCCCGATTCCCGCCGGAGCGACGAGGGCGAGCACCGCACCGTCGCCATCGATCGAGCGCTCCAAGAGCCCCTCGGCGGCGGTCATTTCCCACCGTCGGCCGACCAGCTTCGAGTCCTGCCGCCCGACCCCGTGCGGCCCTTGCACACCGAGCAGCCGCCGCGCGGGCAACGGTTCTGCAGAACCCTTGACGTGCACCATTTCGGGTTCACCGAGAAGGGCGCTGTTCTCCACCAGCCGCGCGGTCGAGTCGCTGAGCATCACCGCGCCGGGCGGAGCCACCGACTCCATTCGCTGGGCCAACCCGACATGCTCGCCCACCGCGGTGTAACCCATTGCCCCTGAGCCGATTTCGCCGGCGATCACCTGTCCCGAGTTCAGCCCAACTCGCAGTTGCAGCTGGACTGCATCACGGCGTTCGACGTCCGCGGACAGTCGTGCCGCTTCGTCTTGAATACCGAGCGCCGCGGCGCATGCCCGAACCGCGTGATCCTCGAGCGCGACCGGCGCGCCGAAGACCGCCATGACGCCGTCGCCGGTGAACTTGTCCACCGTGCCGCCGAATCGCTGCACGATCACCGCGGACCGGCTCACCAACTCGGCCATGATCTCGCGCAGCCGCTCCGGGCCGACCGCCGCAGCGATTTCCATCGAATGCACCACGTCGGCGAACAACACGGTCACTTGCTTGTACTCCGCCGGCGCCTCGGGGGCGATCGACGCGCCGCACGAGTGGCAGAACCGAGCGCTCTCCAGCGCCTCGGTGCCACACGATCGGCACTCAGTCGCCGCCGTCACGGCCCAAGAATAAGCGCTTTCAGCCGCCTAGCAGCGTAGATGCAGCTTTATTGCAGCCGTTCTTTGAGGAACTCGACGACGCGTTTGCGCGCCTCGTAGGCCGGCTGCCCGTCCTGCTCACGGACCTGGTCGGTCAGCACCGAATGCGCCATCCGGCCGAAGCCCCACTGATTGCCGGGCGACGAGTCGATCTCGATCACCTCGAAGGCGTCACCAAAACGCTGTTTCAGCGTCTTGAAGCGCTCGCCCGGCGACATCCTGTCTCCACTGAACCGCAAGCCCATCGCGCACAGTCCCTCGTTGGCCGCGCGATTGGCGACCACCTGCATTTCGGCCTCGGACATACCGGGATCGCGCCGTTGCGCAGGCGTGAGGGGGAACGGCACCGACGGCTGGCTGAGCACCGGCGCCAGCACGCTGTCGTCGACCGCAGCGGCGAGTGCGAACCCGCCGGTGAAGCACTGCCCGATGACCCCGACGCCGTTGCCGGGCGTTTTCTCGTTCAGATCGCGTGCCAGCGCCCGGAGCCATCGGCTGACCGGGCGCTCGGCGTTGGTGGCCAGCGCCATGAATTCCCGCGTCACGCATGCGCGCGCCAGCACCGCCACCGCGCCAGGACGAAGGGCCGCGGCGCCGGGCGTGCCGAACAACGACGGCGATGCCACCGTGAAGCCGTTGTCCACCAAAAGATTTCCCAAGGCGAGCACCCCCGGATGGATACCGGGGATCTCCGGGATCAAGACCACGCCAGGTCCCTCACCCTTGCGATAGACGTCGTAGGTGATGCCCTCGGCGGTGAACGGCGACGCGGTCCAGCCGGTGAGGTCAGCTTCCGGGGCGGTCATGGGTCTCCTATCGCAGTGGGGCCTGTGATTGCGTGGCCGCCGCTAGCGTACGGAACTCGCCGGGCTTCGCGGCACCGGTGATCGCGATCTGCGCAGCACCCGTCGGCCCGATGAGCCGAGTTGTCCAGACCGGCTCTGTGCTCCCCTCATATACCACCCATGTCACGCCGTCCACACTTTGCACGCCCGTCGGCGCCAGGTCGCTGTTGATCGAGGACACCAGTTGCTGCTCGTCGGCGTTGCTCTGCGTCAGGCTCACATACATCCCGCTCGGCGCCAGGTATCCGACGGTCGACGTGAGCGAGGTCCCGATATTGCCGCGCTGCCCCGAGTTGGCGTGCCACCCCTCGGGCAGTTGCGGCAGCCGGATGGGGAAACCCAGGTCCTTGGCGTCGGCACGCAGCGCCTTGGCCGCGTCGTAGCTGGGGGCCGGACCACTCGTCGGCCCCGTCGGCTGAAACGAACACATGCCGACCAGCCCGGCGAGCACGATGCAGGCCAGCACCAGGGGTGTGAGCGACCAGAACATGTCGCGACCGTCCTGGCGCAGCCGTGACTTGGCGGGTTTCGGCGCCGGTCCCTGGATGGTCACGCCGCCAGTATCCCAGCTCCCAATCGCCGGACCGCTTCTGGGAGAATCGGGCCCATGATGTCTCGCCGAGAAGCCCCGGACAGAAACCTTGCCCTGGAACTCGTGCGGGTCACCGAGGCGGGGGCGATGGCGGCCGGTCGCTGGGTGGGCCGCGGTGAAAAGGAGCGTGGCGACGGCGCGGCGGTCGACGCCATGCGCGAGCTGGTCAACTCCGTTTCGATGCGGGGTGTCGTGGTGATCGGTGAGGGCGAAAAGGACAACGCCCCGATGCTCTACAACGGCGAAGAGGTCGGCAACGGCGACGGGCCGGACTGCGACTTCGCCGTTGACCCGATCGACGGCACCACGCTGATGAGCAAGGGCCTGTCCAATGCGATCTCGGTGCTCGCTGTGTCCGAGCGCGGCACGATGTTCGACCCGTCGGCGGTGTTCTACATGAACAAGGTTGCCGTGGGACCGGAGGCGATCGACGCGATCGACATCACCGCGCCGATCGGTGAGAACATCCGCCGGGTGGCCAAGGCGAAGAATCTGTCGGTCTCCGATATGACGGTGTGCATCCTCGACCGGCCACGGCACGCGCAGCTCATCGGAGACGTGCGGGACGCCGGCGCGCGCTGCCGGCTGATCACCGATGGCGACGTGGCCGGCGCCATCTCGGCGTGCCGGCCCAACACCAGTACCGATCTGCTCGTCGGCATCGGCGGTACGCCGGAGGGCATCATCGCCGCGGCCGCGATCCGCTGTATGGGCGGCGCAATTCAAGGCCAGCTTGCGCCGAAGGACGACGAGGAACGGCAGAAGGCCATCGACGCCGGGCACGATCTGGACCGGGTGCTGATGACCGAGGACCTGGTATCGGGCGACAACGTCTTCTTCTGCGCCACCGGTGTTACCGACGGTGACTTGCTCAAGGGTGTGCACTACTACAGCGGCGGCTGCACCACCCAGTCGATCGTCATGCGTAGCAAGTCCGGCACTGTCAGGATGATCGAGGCCTACCACCGGCTCTCGAAGCTCAACGAGTACTCGGCGATCGACTTCACCGGCGATTCCAGCGCGATCTACCCGCTGCCGTAACCAAGACCAAGAGGGAGCTCATGACCGTCGAAAATGGCGTCGAATATCGCATCGAGCACGACACGATGGGTGAGGTACGGGTGCCCAAAGACGCGTTGTGGCGGGCGCAGACGCAGCGGGCGGTGCAGAACTTTCCGATCTCGGGCCGCGGGCTGGAGCGCGCGCAGATCCGGGCGCTCGGTCTGTTGAAAGGCGCGTGCGCACAGGTGAACAAAGACCTGGGGCTGCTTTCCGCCGAGAAGGCCGACGCAATCATCGCCGCCGCGGCTGAGATCGCCGACGGCCAGCACGACGACCAGTTCCCGATCGACGTCTTCCAAACCGGTTCGGGCACAAGCTCGAACATGAACACCAACGAGGTGATCGCGAGCATCGCCGACGGCAACGGCGTGACTGTGCACCCCAACGACGACGTGAACATGTCGCAGTCGTCCAACGACACCTTCCCGACGGCCACGCACATCGCTGCGACCGAAGCCGCTGTGCGGGACCTGATTCCGGCTTTGGAGGTGCTGCACTCAGCGCTCGCCGACAAGGCGCGGCAGTGGCGCACGGTGGTGAAGTCCGGGCGTACCCACCTGATGGATGCGGTGCCGGTGACTCTCGGCCAGGAGTTCAGCGGGTTCGCCCGCCAGGTGGAGGCAGGCATCGAACGGGTGCGCTGCTGTCTCCCCCGGCTCGGCGAGCTTGCGATCGGCGGAACGGCCGTCGGCACCGGCCTGAACGCGCCGGACGGCTTCGGTGAGAAGGTCGTCGAGGTGCTCAAGGAGGATACCGGACTGGCCGAATTGCGTTCGGCCGTCAACTCTTTCGAGGCACAGGCCGCTCGTGACGGGCTGGTCGAGGCCTCCGGCGCACTGCGGTCCATCGCGGTGTCGTTGACGAAGATCGCCAACGATGTCCGCTGGATGGGGTCGGGCCCGCTGACCGGGCTCGGCGAGATCCAGCTGCCGGACCTGCAGCCAGGCAGCTCGATCATGCCGGGCAAGGTCAATCCCGTTATCCCCGAAGCGGTTACACAAGTGGCCGCACAGGTGATTGGCAACGACGCGGCGATCGCGTGGGGCGGCGCGTTCGGGATGTTCGAGCTGAACGTGTACATCCCGATGATGGCCCGCAATATCCTGGAGTCGCTCAAGATCCTGTCGAACGTGTCGCGGCTGTTCGCCGAACGCTGCATCGACGGCCTGGTCGCGAACGAGGAGCGGCTGCGCACGCTGGCGGAGTCGTCGCCGTCGATCGTGACGCCGCTGAACTCCGCGATCGGCTACGAGGAAGCTGCGGCCGTCGCCAAGCAGGCACTCAAGGAGCACAAGACGATTCGCGAAATCGTCATCGCCCGAGGGCTCGTCGGCGACAAGCTGTCGGAGGAAGAACTCGACAAGAGGCTCGACGTGCTCGCGATGGCCAAGGTCAACGACGACCAATAGCCCGCGAAACGCACGTTTCGCAGGTTGCTACTCGCACTTTCTCTGCCAAACGCACGTTTCGCGGATGGGGATCAGGCGCCGTCGTTGGGGCCGCCGGAGTTTGCGCCGGGGATGTCGGTGATCGGGAAGTTCGGCATCGGCTTGGGCGATGGCGTGTTCGTCAGCGTCGGGATCTCCGCGGGTGCAATGTCGTGCAGGTCGTTGACGGGCGGCCCGTTGTCACGCCGCCCGTACACACTGCCCGGGGCCCGCGCTCCCAGGAGCTGGCTGACCGTCACCAAATGGTAGCCGTTGGCCTTGAGCACCGGGATGAACTGGTACACCAGATCGACGGTGCTGGAATAGGTGTCGTGGAACAGGACCACCGAGCCGGGCTTGATCTGGGTCATCAGCATGTATCGGGTCGCAGCAGTGTTGGAGTCGTTCATCCAGTCGAACGGGATGACGTCCCAGAGGATCGCGGCCAATCCCTGTTGGGCCGCAGCCAAATTCACCTCGTCGTTGGTCAATCCGCCGGCCGGCCGCCACAGCTTGGGTGTCTGGCCGGTGGCGGCCTTGATCGCGTCGTCGGCGCGGGTGAACTGCGCCGAGATGTCCTGCGGCGGGATCGTCGTCATATTGGGGTGTTCCCACGTGTGGCTGCCGACTTCCATGCCGGCGTCCACAATGCGCTTGGCGCCGGAAGGGTTGGCTGCCACTTTGTTGCCGATCAAGAAGAACGTCGCCTTCGCGTCGTTGTCACGCAGGATCTGCAGCAGCCGGTCAGTGTAGGGGCCGGGCCCGTCGTCGAACGTGAGCGCAACGCACTTGGCATGCGCGCAGTCGACGTCATCGGCCCCGGCCTTCTGGACGTGACCGGTCAGCCATCCTGCCACCAGTACCGCGATGGCTCCCATCCCCGCACACAGCGTCAACCAGTACGGCATCGCCCGGCTGGCTGGTCGGTTCGGCACGGCCGCAGCCTACCGGGAATAGCTGAACCGTTGACGCTGCGCCGAGGGCGACGAAGTGCGAGTAGGCCCCGCGCTGGACGCAGAGCCAGCTTCGCTAGGGCAGAGCACCGGGGCTGATCTCCTCGAGCATCTCGGTGACCAGCGCCGCGATCGGCGAGCGCTCGCTGCGCACCAAAGTGATGTGCGCGAACAACGGGTGACCCTTGAGCTTTTCGATCACCGCGCCGACGCCGTCGTGCCGGCCGACGCGCAGGTTGTCGCGCTGCGCGACATCGTGGGTCAGCACCACTCGCGACCCGGCGCCAAGGCGTGACAGCACGGTCAGCAGCACGTTGCGCTCCAGCGATTGCGCCTCGTCGACGACCACGAACGAGTCGTGCAGCGAACGCCCGCGGATGTGGGTCAACGGCAGCACCTCGAGCATTCCCCGCGACAGCACCTCTTCGAGTACCGCCGGGCTGGCCAACCCCTCCAGCGTGTCGAAGACCGCTTGCGCCCAGGGGCCCATCTTTTCGCTCTCGGAGCCCGGCAGGTAGCCGAGATCCTGGCCACCGACGGCGTACAGCGGCCGGAATACCACCACCTTGCGGTGGGTGCGCCGCTCCAGCACGGCCTCAAGGCCCGCGCACAGCGCCAGTGCCGACTTACCCGTGCCCGCCTTGCCGCCCAGTGACACGATCCCCACCGACTCGTCGAGCAGCAGATCAAGAGCGACCCGCTGCTCAGCAGAGCGGCCCCGCAGTCCGAACACCTCACGGTCGCCCCGGACCAGCTGCACGCGCTTACCGGCGTTGACTCGGCCGAGTGCATACGATCCACCGCCGTTCAACCGAATTCCGATGTGGCAGGGCAGGTCCCGTGCGGCCAGCAGATCGATCTCGCCGTCGGCGAACAGTGCGTCGACGTCGGCGGGGGTTACCTCCAACTCGTCCATCCCGGTCCAGCCGGACACAATCACGTCCTGCGCGTGATATTCGTCGGCGGCCAAGCCGACCGCGCCGGCCTTGACGCGCAGCGGGATGTCCTTGCTCACCAACGTCACTCGCTTGCCTTCCGCGGCCAGATTGGCCGCGCAGGTCAGAATGCGGGCGTCGTTGGTCTCCGTGCGAAAACCTGCCGGTAACACCTCGGGATCACTGTGATTGAGCTCGACGTGAAGCGTACCGCCTTGTGCCCCAATGGGAATCGGTTGATCCAGCCGACCGTGTTCGAGGCGAAGATCGTCGAACAGCCGCAACGCCTGGCGGGCGAACCAGCCCAGCTCATGGTGGTGGCGTTTGGCCTCCAGCTCGCTGATCACAACTAGCGGCACCACCACTTGGTGCTCGGCGAATCGCGTGGCCGCCCACGGGTCGGACAGCAACACCGACGTGTCGAGCACGAAGGTCCGAAGAGGTGGCTGCGGACGCGAGGAGCAACAGAGAGTTTGCGAATCGGCCACGTGGAGCTCCTCGAGCCCCGCGACCCCGCGGCGGCATCTCGACGGTCGCGGCGATACCGGAACCGGGGTCGGTCCCGTCGGAGTCGAAAAATCGGGTACCGCCCGGACAGCAGAGCATGTCGCTAGCCATCGGATCCGACGCTAGAGCGTCGCGCGGTCACCGGCCCGCAGGCGCGCCGTGCGCGCGATGAGCCGCCGCTTGCGCGAAGAGCAGAGGGGTCAGCTGCGAACGAAGTCGGCCAGCTCCGGGCGGTCGGAAAGCTCCCACGACGCGATTGCGTCGGAGATCACTTGCCGCATCACGTCATCGTCGAAAATGCCTGCCTGCGCCATTGTCGCGACCTTGTCCTGATAGGCATCGATGTCCGCTCCGATGACCTGCAGCCCGGCGGCTCTGGCGGCGGCTTTCGCGACCGTCTCCTCAGGGTCGAGCCGGTAGCACGCGCGTACCAGGTCGTCGAAGAACCGCTGATGCCGTTCCTCGTCGGTGGCAATCATTTCGATCAGACCCCGCAGGGTCGGATCGTCGATCTGCGTGGCCAGCCGCCGACTGAAGACCGCATGCTCGCGAGCGCGCAGCGCCATGTACACCAGCGTCTCGATCTTGCTGAACGCATCGGCGCGGTAGCCCTTCATCACATGCTCGACGCGGACGGACTCGTTGGCCACCGGGTCGATGTCGCGGGTGACCACGAGGTACTCGCGCAGCACGATCGCATGCAGGTGTTCCTCGGCGGTCCACCGGCCGATCCAGATGCCCCACCAGTCCTCGAGGATGAAGTGCTCGACGAACTCGCGGTGCACCCCGGAGACGTTGTCCTTGGTGATCAGCAGGATCTCCAGCGCGTCGGTGATTTGCTTGGGCAACGTTGCCTGCGATGGATCCCAGTCGGTCCCACCGAGGAACTTGAAGTTCTCGCCGCGGTCGAACGGCACGAAGTCGTGCGCGTACCACGGCTCGGCGGTGTCGATGTGGCGGTGGTAGTTCTCCTCGACCACCGGTTCCAGCTCCGCCATCAGCGGTGTCAGAACAGGTTTCTGTGCCATGCGGTTACAGTAACCCAATTCTAAGGGTTTAGTAAACTCCGACGCGCCTAACGGCGATTAGAGCGTCAGGCCCGGGTACAGCGGGTTGGCGGACAGCAGCTCCGCGGCCGCAGCGTGCACGCGCTCCGCAGTGCCGTCTGCCAGCGTGTACTTCGCTTTCGACGACCCTTGCGCAGACGTATTCGTCAGCACGTCGACCACCAGCTCGGCGACCCGGTCGAAATCCTCGGCCCCGAAGCCGCGCGACGTCAACGCCGGAGTGCCGAACCGGATGCCGCTGGTGTACCAGGCGCCGTTGGGGTCGGCCGGGATGGCGTTGCGGTTGGTGACGACGCCGGAGTCCAGCAGCGCCGATTCGGCCTGCCGGCCGGTCACGCCGAACGACGTGACGTCCAGCAGGACGATGTGGTTGTCGGTGCCGCCGGTGACCAGCCGCGCGCCCCGCCGCAGGAAACCGTCGGCCAGCGCCTTGGCGTTGTCGGCCACCCGCTGCGCGTAGGTGCCGAACGCGGGTTGGCGGGCCTCGGCCAGCGCGACCGCCTTGGCGGCCATCACATGTGACAACGGGCCGCCGAGCACCATCGGACAGCCCTTGTCGACGGCGTCGCAGTACTCCTCGGTGGCCAGCACGAGCCCGCCGCGCGGTCCGCGCAGTGACTTGTGGGTGGTCGTCGTCGTCACATGTGCGTGCGGCACTGGATCCTCGTTGCCGGTGAACACCTTGCCGGCGACCAGCCCGGCGAAGTGCGCCATGTCGACCATCAACGTCGCGCCCACCTCGTCGGCGATTTCGCGCATCCTCGCGAAGTCGATGCGCCTCGGGTACGCCGAGTAGCCGCCCACCAGAATCAACGGCTTGAATTCGCGGGCCGCCGCCGCGAGCGCGTCGTAGTCCAGCAGGCCGGTCTCGGGGTCGGTGCCGTAGCTGCGCTGGTGGAACATCTTGCCGGAGATGTTCGGCCGGAACCCGTGGGTGAGATGCCCGCCCGCATCCAGCGACATGCCCAGCAGCCGCTGATTGCCGAGCTTGCCGCGCAATTTCTCCCAGTCCGACTCCGAGAGGTCGTTGACGTGCTTGGCACCGACGCTGGCGAGCCCCGGTGACTCGACGCGGGTGGCCAGGATCGCCCAGTACGCGACGAGATTCGCGTCGATGCCGGAATGCGGTTGCACGTACGCGTAGGGCGAGCCGAACAGTTCGCGGGCGTGCTCGGCGGCCACCGACTCGACGGTGTCGACGTTCTGGCAGCCTGCGTAGAACCGGTGCCCGATGGTGCCCTCGGCGTACTTGTCGGACAGCCAGTTGCCCATGGTCAGCAGCACGGCCGGTGAGGCGTAGTTCTCGCTGGCGATCAGCTTCAGCGAATCCCGTTGGTCGGCAAGCTCTTTACGCGTTGCGGCGGCAATGCGGGGTTCTACGGACTCCATCACCTCCAGCGCCGCCCGGAAAGCCGAGCTCGCGGTGTCGATGTACTCGGGGGCGGACGTGGTCGCGGAGTCGGTCGTCACGCCTGCCAGCCTATCGCCCGGCGTTGACGGCTAACGAAGCGACGACGGGATCAGCGGCTCGTCGAGCAACCGGGTGAACCGCTCGCCGATGCCCACGCCGGCCGGCCGGTCATCCAGCCACGACCGCAGCAGGCGATACCCCTCGACATAGGTGCTGATGTAAGCGCGCCACAGCGGCGACGACAAGAACCGCAGCATCTGGCGCGCGCGCTCGTCGTCGACCAACAGCCACCGCTTCAAGAAGGCCGCGACGTCGTCAACCGGGCGGTGCTCGTCGTGCAGCATCAGCGCCGCATCCTGACGCACGGACAGCAGTCCCGCCGATGCATCGGACACAGCTTCGGCTCGCGCGCCGTCGAACCGCAGCCCGAGATCGGCGTAGATCTCCGCGGCCCACGCACCCCAGCCCGAGCCGACACCCGCGTGCAGCGCCAAGTCCGCCAGCCCCTCGGCCATCAGGCATTGTGGCGTGTTCACCAAAAAGATCGTCTGCTCGTCTTGGCCCAGCCGGGACACGAGCCCGGCCTCCTTGCGGCAATGCTCGGTGTGATGGCCGGGGTAGGACTCGTGGGCGACCAGTCGCGGCAGGGTCGACATCTGCTGCTTGATGTCGGCGTTGACTGCGACGCGTGAGCGGTATTCGCCGAGGTAGTAGTTGAAGCCCGACCACGGCTGGTCGGTGACGACCTCATACTCGACGACCTCGCCGCCGGGAAGCGGCCAGATCGCGCGGACCCGGTCGCGCAGCGCGCTGGAGAACGCATCGATGCACTCAGCCAGCCGCTCGGACGGAATCTCGTCACGAACCCGGTGCGCGGCCATCCGCTCGGCCAGTGGTCCGCTGCCGCCCAGCGCCTCGTCCAGCTGCGTGTGCGCCTGGCGGTACTGGTCTTCGTCGCCCTTGGCAATCGTCACGTCGAAGTACGCGCGGACCTCGTCGACGAACCCGACCGGCTCGCCCGCGAACTTGCGCCCCGCACATGCCAGTGCGCGCAGGTGCGCGGCGAGGAAGTCGGCGCGGGGCCCGTCCAGCGCCGAAGGAATCTCGGCGATCAGCTGCTCGGCGCGACGGGCCAGCGCGGACGGATCGGGCGCGGATTCGTTCTCGACGATCCGGCGCAGCGCAGGATCGCCGGTGAAGGCGTCGACGTATCCCGGTTCTATCCGGTCGAACCGCAGACCCAGCAACAAGTACTCCCGGACGAGCGATGAGCCGCTCGCGCGACGAGCAGACGTTGGGGTCACCCGGCCAATGTAGAGGCCGCCAGTCCTGCAAGGATGAGCGCCATGGCGCGGCCCAGCGAGCCCAGCCCGTACGTCGAATTCGACCGGGCGCAATGGCGTGAACTGCGCAAGGCGATACCGCTGCCGCTGACCGAGGAAGAGTTGGTCGGACTGCGTGGCCTCGGTGAGCAGATCGACTTGACTGAGGTCGCCGAGGTCTACCTGCCGCTGGCCCGGTTGATCCACCTGCAGGTGGCCGCCCGGCAGCGGCTGTTCGCCGTGACGAACGAGTTCCTGGGCGAGCAACACCAGCCCGAGCGTCCGGTGCCGTTCGTCATCGGCGTCGCGGGCAGCGTCGCCGTCGGCAAGTCCACCACCGCCCGTGTGCTGCAAGCGCTGCTGGCGCGCTGGGAGCACCATCCGCGCGTCGACCTCGTCACCACCGACGGCTTCCTGTACCCGAATACGGAGCTGAAACGACGAAACCTCATGCACCGCAAAGGTTTTCCGGAAAGCTACAACCGCCGGGCGCTGATGCGGTTCGTCACCGCGGTGAAGTCGGGCGCCGACAAGGTGTGCGCGCCGGTGTACTCGCATCTGCTCTACGACATCGTGCCCGGCGACAAGTACGTCGTGCGGCACCCCGACATCCTGATCCTTGAGGGCCTCAACGTGTTACAGACCGGGCCGACGCTGATGGTGTCGGATCTGTTCGACTTCTCGCTGTACGTCGACGCCCGCGTCGAGGACATCGAACAGTGGTACGTCTCGCGGTTCTTGACCATGCGCTCGACCGCGTTCGCCAATCCCGCCTCGCACTTCCATCACTATGCGGACCTCAATGACCAGCAGGCGGTGACCGCCGCCAAGGAGATCTGGCGATCGATCAACCGGCCCAACCTGATCGAGAACATCTTGCCGACGCGGCCTCGGGCGACGCTGGTATTGCGCAAGGACGCCGACCACTCCATCAACCGGCTACGCCTGCGCAAGCTCTGACCCCGCCAAGTCGAAGGCCGGTGCGGAGCGGCCCGCCCGAGGTACCACCCGGCGAGGCTCCGCACCGGCATACGGGAGTCACGCTCGCAGACGGCGCACTCCGAGGTATTGCAGGTATCCGAAGAATGCGGTGTAGACGCCGGTTGCCAGCGCGACCGCAACACCGGTCTGAGTCAGCTGGGCTGCGTCGGTCATCACGACGGCAAGCGCGCCGAGCGTGCACACGAGGTTGGCGACGCTGACGCCGATGCCGACGCCGCGCAGCGACGGCAGCGCCGCGAGCCAGTACACCGCGACGCCGTACATCACGAACGCCGCGCCGATCAGGTACTCGGTCGTTGGTGACAGCCCGCTCATCGTCGACAGCGGGTTGGCAAATGCGGCGACGGCCAGGCCGGCCAAACCGGTGATCGTCGCGTCGGCGCGCAGCGCGAACCGCAGCAGCGCGTCGGTAGAGGCGGACAGAGGTCGGGTGGTAACCGCGGTCATCGGGGTGCTCCTTTGCACTTCGGTCGTCGAACACCTCCGATGCTGCTCAACTGCCACTGCCAGAACCACGCGGCGCGCTGCCAAACGCTGCCAGCCGGCTTAAAAGCGCAGCTCGCGCAGTATCTCGGCAACGGTGTGCTCGGGCACCGTTTTCGGAAAGCCCACGAGCACACGGTCGATGACGCCGTCGCAGCGACTTTTCAGCTTCGCCGCCAGAGTGTCCAGCGGTGCGACGACCGCGAACGTGTCGAGCATCTCGTCGTCGATCAGCGTGCCCATCGCGTCCCAGTCTCCGGCCAGCGACAGCCGATGCAGCTCGTCTTGTGCCTCGCCCCACCCGTGCAGTTCGAGCACCTTTCGGTAGGCCGGCGTCGAGCCGTAGAACGCGATCTGCTTGCGGGTCGCCGTTGCGGCGGCGGCCATCTCGGCTTCACTCTTGCCGGTGACGACGAACACCGGGCACATCAGCGCAACATCGGACCGACGGCGCCCGGCGCGTTCGATTCCGCGCATCAGGGTGGGGATGGTCACCTCGTCCAGATAGCGCTTCGTCGTGAACGCATGGCCGATCATGCCGTCCGCGGCTTCACCGCACAGCTCGGTCATCGCCTCGCCGACGGCAGCGACGAACACCTTCGGAGAGTCAGATAGCGGCTCCGGGGTGAACATCGGCGTCATCAGCTTGTGTGTGTAGAAGTCCCCCTCGAAGCGCAGTTCGGTGCCGTCGCGCCAACATGTCCAGATCGCCTCAAGCGCCGCCACGAATTCGCGCATGCGTGCCACCGGCCGGCTCCACGGCATGGAGAAGCGCTTCTCGATGTGCGGCCTGATCTGACTGCCCAGCCCAAGGATGAACCGGCCCTGCGAATACTGCTGAAGGTCCCAGCCGACGTTGGCGACGGTCATCGGATTGCGCGCGAACGCAACGGCAATGCTGGTTCCGAGCTCGATGCGCGACGTGTGCTCGGCCGCCAGCGTCAGCGGCAGAAACGGGTCGTGATTGATCTCCGCCGACCAGCAGCCGTCGTAACCCTGGCGTTCGATGCTCGACGCTTCGTCGGGGATGCGACCGAGTTGGCTGCTGATTCCTCGGTCGATCCTCATGCGAGATACAGTAAGCCATTCAGTATCGTCACATGCGCCGAGGAGAGGCATGACGAACGCGCAGGGCTGGGAGCACACGCTCGACGACCTCGACCGCCGCCGCCAGCACACCTACGGCATGGGCGGTTCCGAGCGACTGGCCAAGCACCACGACACGGGCAAGCTCGACGCGCGGGCGCGGATCGAGCGACTGCTCGACAAGGGTTCGTTTTCCGAGTTCGGCACGCTGGTCGGCGGCGACATCGCGGCCGACGGAATCGTCGCCGGCGCCGGCCAGATCAACGGCCGACCGGTGATGGTCGGCGCGGAGGACTTCACCACGCTCGCCGGCAGCATCGGGCCCGGCGGCAACTCGAAACGCTACCGGCTCGCAGAGTTGGCCCTGCGCAACAAGATCCCGCTGGTGATGCTGCTCGAAGGCGCGGGCTTTCGCCCGTCGGGCGAGCATTACGGCCGCGCGCCCACCGACCTCATCGCGCAGGCGAAGTGCTCGGGCCGGGTGCCCACCGTGTCGGCGGTGCTCGGGCCGTCCGCCGGCCACGGCGCTCTCGTCGCACCCGTCTGCGACTTCACGATCATGAGCCGCCAGGGCGCGATCTTCACTGCTGGCCCACCCGTGGTGAAAGAGTCGACGGGCGAAGACATTTCGAAGGAAGACCTCGGCGGCCCGGACGTCGCCGCCACCAGCGGTGTCATCCACAACGTCGCCGACGACGATGAGGCAGTGCTCGACGACATCCGCAAATATCTGTCGTACTTCCCGTCCAGCGCGTGGTCGTATCCCTCGGCGCTGACGGCCGACGAAACCACCGGGCCTCGCGAGACCCCGGAGCTGCTCGAAATCGTCTCTCGCGACAACCGCCGCATCTACGACATGCGGGCGGTGTTGGACGTCGTCTTCGACCGGCCCGACTGGTTCGAGGTGCAGCCCAAGTTCGGGCGTGCGATCATCTGCGGGCTGGCCCATCTGGGTGCTGAGCCGGTGGCCGTCGTAGCCAACCAGCCGAAGGTATTGGCCGGCTCAATCGACGCCGATGCCGCCGACAAGGCCGCGCATTTCATCATGGTCGCCGACGCCTTCCATCTACCCATCGTTTTCCTCGCCGACAATCCGGGCATGCTTCCCGGCAGCGCATCGGAGCGCAGCGGCGTGCTACGCAGTGGCGCACGCATGTTCGCCGCGCAGACCGCCGCCACCACGTTGAAGCTGCACCTGACCCTGCGCAAGGCCTACGGGTTCGGGTCAATGGTCATGTCGCTGTTGGGATTCGACGATCAAGTGGCGACGTTCGCCTACCCGGGCGCGACGATGGGCGCCATGAGTGCGGCGGCACTGACCAAGGCGTCGCACGCCGACGAGGATGTCGGGGCCAAGCTTCGCCAGGCCGAGCTCGAGGCGTCGTTCCGGTCGGCCCAGCGCCTCGGATTCGACGAGCTGATCGACCCGCGTGAGACCCGCGACGCGTTGCTCGCGACGCTCAAGCGTGGCATCTACAGTCGTCAGGCCGCCGCAGAACCGGTGAGCCGCACCGTCATAACCCCGTGAACACGCCCTCGAGGAACCTCTCGGTGACGGCCTGGATGCGGCGGGAGAAGATGTGCCCGACGTGACTGCCGTCGTACCAGTACAGCTGACCCCGCCAGCGTTCGTGCAGCGCCAGCGCGGGCTGGCGAAAGGCCATCTGGTCGTTAGCCGCACCGACGACGAGCCGGCGGTGCGGCGTCGGCACGGGCTCGAGGGCGAGCGGGTCGATCACCGACGTCATGGCCGACACTTCGTCTGACTGCAGAAGCGGCCGGAAGCGTTCACTGGACGGGCCGCCGCGGGCGAGATGGTGTGCAATCATCGCATTCAGTCCGAGGATCGGGGTGTAGACGGCAACCGCGTCAACGCTGCGCTCGAGCGCCGACACCAGTGCAGCCACCGGGCTGCCCATCGAAACACCTGATACCGCAATGCCTTTCGCGTCTGCACCAACCCAGCGCACAAGCGCGCGCACCTCGGAGATCGCGCGCATCATGCCCGCGACATTGGCCAGCGGCTCGCGGTCGGGGTAAGTGGGCCACGCGTTGCGGCGGAACCCGTGGCCGGGCTGGATCGGCAGGGCGATATTGACGCCCAACGTGTGCTGCAGGCGGCCCGCGCGCGACATCAGCAGATCCAGCGGCTGCCCCTGGCCCGCTCCATGTACCCAAATCACCCAGGGCCGCGGCCCGTCGTCGCGGCGGATCAGGTAGGCACCCGCGGTTGCCGGGCCGCCGAGTCCCGCGGCGGCCAATGACGGCGGCAGCGCAGGGTCGTGGTTGAACTTCAGCTTTTCGTACGCCAGCCGCCCGATTGTGTGGCGGCGCAGCGTGCGGACTTGCAGCGGCGGCGGTTCGGCATGCGCACGCTCGACGCCGAGGTCCGACAATTCTTGCGCGGCAGCGGCATAGCTGTGTGGCAACCGTTGCTGCGGCATCGCGCGCTGACCGATCAACGACATCCCAGTCAGCACCAGTTGATCCAGCACGACCTCGATCAACTGCCGAGCGCCGCGCGGGGTCGCGGGAGACCAATCGCCAGATTTGAGGCCGGCTACCGCTCGCGGCACCACGCCGCCGAATTCCCTGAGTGCGTTCACGACCCCTAGCATCGCTCAGACCGCGGGCAGACCGCACGTTCGGGGCTTTCGACAATCCGTGGGCGGTCTCGCGGATAGGCTCTCGTCATGAATCGGTTGTCGAGCGCGGATGCAGCATTCTGGTTTGCCGAGTCGCCCAGCTGGCACATGCATGTCGGCGCGTCAGCCGTCTGCGATCCTTCCGATGCTCGGGATTTCAGCTTCGAGTCTGTCCGCAAGCTCATCGCCACGCGGCTGCCCGAGCTGCCGCAGCTTCGCTGGCGGGTGGCCGGCGCTCCGCTGGGGTTTGACCGGCCGTGGTTCGTCGAGGATGACGACCTCGACATCGACTTCCACATCAGACACATTGCGGTCCCGTCACCGGGCGGACGCCGGGACTTCGACGAACTCGTTGGCCGACTGATGGGCTACAAACTCGATCGGTCCAGGCCGCTGTGGGAGCTGTGGTTCATCGAAGGCCTGCAGGACGGGCGCGTGGCGATCGTGACGAAGATGCACCACGCACTCATCGACGGGATGTCCGGTGCCGGACTTTCGGAGATCCTGTTGGACGTCACCCCCGATCCCCGACCGCCAGCCGTGGACATCGACCGGTCGTTGATCGGCGTGAACATTCCGCGGCCGGAGCTGCGCGCCATCGGTGGCCTGATCAACGTCGGCATCAAGACGCCGTACCGGTTGACCCGACTCGTCGAGCAGACCCTTCGCCAGCAACTCGCCACCCGCGGCATCGCCAACAAACCGCCACGCTATTTCGAAGCTCCGAGAACACGTTTCAACGCTCCGATCTCACCGCACCGACGCGTCGCCGGCGCTCGTGTTCCGCTGGCACGGGTCAAGGCGGTGAAAGAGGCCTACGGCGTCAAGGTCAACGACGTGGTGATGGCGCTCGTGTCGGGTGCATTGCGCACCTACCTGGACGGGCGCGGTGAGCTTCCGGAGAAGCCGCTCGTGTCGCAAGTGCCGGTGTCAACCCGCGCCAAGGACAACAAAGACATCGGCAATCAGATCAGCACGATGACGGTGTCGTTGGCGACCGACATCGAGGACCCGGCCGAGCGCATCACGACCATCTACACGAATTCCCAAGGCGCCAAGGAGATGGCCAAGGCGCTGACCGCACACCAGATCATGGGACTGACCGAGACCACGCCGCCCGGGCTGCTGTCGTTGGCGGCGCGGGCCTACACGGCCAGCGGGATCGGCCGTAACCTCGCGCCGATCAACCTGGTGATCTCAAACGTGCCGGGCCCGGACTTCCCGCTGTATCTGTGCGGCGCTGTCCTGGAACGGCTGATGCCGGTGGGGCCTCTGGTCATGGACGTCGGACTCAATGTCACCTGTTTTTCCTACCGCGACTCGGTGGACTTCGGGTTTGTCACCACACCCGAGATCGCCCGCGACATCGACGATCTCGCTGACGCCATCGAACCGGCGCTACAAGAGCTGGAAGAGGCGGCAGAATTGGGTTAGGCGCAGCGTCAGAGTTTCACGCGCGCAGGCAAACTCGCGGTTGTCGTCACGCTGTGGCCATATTCGCTTTCCGGTCGGCCAGGTGTTCGCCGGTGAGAATGGCCTGCACCGTGGCAACGATCTCACCCTCGGGATCGGCGATTCGCGCCAGCCGACGACGTGTCACCAGAAGAGACCCGACCACGAGATCGACGAGTTCCGCGCCGATCTGCTCGGCGGTCAGCTCCCCGTCCGGTCGAAACCACGTCCACGCCCAATGTGCAGAACCGAAGACCAGCAAGCTTCGGATCTTCGCATCGATGTTGCGGAATTCACCGGAGGCAATGCCGGCGTTGATCACGTCGCGAAGAATCCCGGCGTATTCGTTCCGTAGCTTGCGTCCCTCGGAATCGTCGGCTTCCCTGGCGAACCGCGCGACCTCCCGCTGGAACACCACAGTCGCATCCCGGTCGTGTACCTGATACAGGATTGACGCGAACAACAACCCGGCGAGCTGTTCGGCAGGAGTTGGCAGTGCGGCGACTATCCGAAGCCCTTCGCTGACTCGCCGTTTCATGTAGGAAACATGCAGAGTTGCGAGAAGTCGCTCCTTCGTGCCGAAGTGATGAGCAATCAAACCCCGGGATATGCCGAGTTCGGACGCAATGATCGTGAAACTCGTTCCGTCATAGCCTTTTCGGGCAACGCTGCGCGCGAAAGCGTCGAGGATCGCGCCTGACTGCCCGCGCCATTCCGTGTCACTGCGCATCTGCGTCAAGCCTCCTAGTCTTTCACTGCAAACACTAGCACTAACTGACTGAATGTGCAGCCAGTGATTGACTGCTCATTCAGCCAGTGCTACCGTGGCCCGGTCATATTGGTCCTCTACGTTCACGAAGAGGTCTGGGGCATGGCATGTTTCGCGAATACCGACCCGGTGCTGCCCGCAGTCGGATACGCCATTGGCATCAACGATGCCGGAGATCCAGTACGCGCTAACGTGCGGCTACGTCAGGATTGCAGCAACCTGGGGTTGATCTCTGATGCAGCGAAGGTGACGTGCGATCGAAGTGACGGAGGCCGGGTGCGCCAGTGACGGTATCGACAGGAATACGCGATTACGTCCGTGAGCAAGCGGGACCTGGGCTGGAGGCGGTCGGCGGCTTTGCGCAGATGTGCGTGGACACGGCAAAGGCATTGCGCCGGCCATTCCACTGGCGGGAATTCAAACTGCAAAGCTGGTTTCTATTCCGGGTGTCGCTGCTGCCCACCATCGCGGTCGCCATCCCGCTGACCGTGCTCATCATCTTCACGCTCAACATCCTGCTCGCCGAATTCGGCGCAGCCGATATTTCCGGCGCGGGTGCGGCGCTGGGCGCAGTGACGCAGCTGGGTCCGTTGGTGACGGTGCTGGTGGTCGCCGGGGCGGGTTCCACCGCCATCTGCGCGGACCTCGGCGCCCGCACGATCCGTGAAGAAATCGACGCGCTCGAGGTGCTGGGCATCGACCCGATCCATCGTCTGGTGGTGCCACGCGTCGTCGCTTCGACGTACGTCGCCGCGCTCCTCAACGGTGCGGTGATCACCATCGGGCTGGTCGGTGGGTTCTTCTTCGGCGTGTACGTCCAAAACGTCTCGGCCGGCGCCTACGTGTCGACGCTGACATTCATCACCGGCTTGCCCGAAGTCGTGATCTCCGTGGTCAAGGCCACACTTTTCGGGCTGATCGCCGGTCTGGTCGGTTGCTATCGCGGGCTGACGGTCGGCGGTGGCGCGAAGGGCGTGGGCACCGCCGTCAACGAAACCTTGGTGCTGTGCGTGTTAGCGCTGTTTGCAGTCAACGTGGTGCTTACCGCCATCGGTGTCCGATTCGGGACCGGGCGCTGACGTGAGCACCGCAACCGTTCTGCGCGCGCGCTATCCGCGCACATACCAAAGAGCGACTCAGTGGACAGCGGCGCTGCCCCGCGCTCTGGACAGCATCGGCGACGTGACCTTGTTTGTCGTCGCAGCCGTGGGACAGATCGGACACGCCGCGCGGCACTACCGCAAGGAGATGTTGCGGCTGATTGCCGAGATGGGGATGGGCACCGGGGCGATGGCCGTCATCGGGGGCACGGTTTCCATCATCGGCTTCGTCACGCTCTCGGCCGGGTCGCTCATCGCGATCCAAGGGTTCGCCTCGCTGGGCAACATCGGCGTGGAGGCGTTCACCGGGTTCTTCGCCGCGTTGGCCAACGTACGGATCGTCGCGCCGGTGGTGACCGGTACGGCGCTTGCCTCCACCGTCGGCGCGGGCGCCACCGCCGAACTGGGCGCGATGCGCATCAGCGAGGAGATCGACGCGCTGGAAGTGATGGGCATCAAATCGATCTCGTACTTGGTGGCCACCCGGGTGACCGCCGGTGGCGTGGTCATCATCCCGCTGTACACGTTGGCGATCGTCCTGTCATTCATCGCTGCGCAACTCGTCACCACTCTTTTCTACGGACAGTCGGTCGGCACCTACGAGCATTACTTCACGACCTTCCTGCGGCCGAGTGACGTCTTCTGGTCGTTCGCCATCACGATCATCATCGCGCTGTGCGTCCTGGTGAATCACTGCTATTTCGGCTTCAACGCCAGCGGCGGCCCGGTGGGCGTCGGCGAGGCGGTCGGTAAGTCGATGCGCGCGTCGCTGATCTTGATCGTGGTGATTGTGCTGGTGTCCTCGCTGGCGCTGTACGGCACCGACCCCAACTTCAACCTCACCGTGTAGCCGACGATGACCGCATCCGGTGCCAAGGAGAACAAGCTCCGTAAGCCACGGAGGAAGTTGGCCGCTCTGCTCGCGCTGATTGTGATCTCAGCTGTATTGGTGTTGGCGTACATGCAGTTTCGGGGCGACTTGGCGCCGAAGACGAGGCTGACGATGCTGGCCAGCCGCGCCGGTTTGGTTATGGACCCGGGCTCGAAGGTCACATACAACGGGGTGTCGATCGGTCGGGTGGCGACCGTGGAAGAGGTGCAACACGACGGCCGCCCGATGGCGAAGATCACCTTGAGCGTCGACCCGAAATATGTGCCGGCGATTCCGGCGAACGTGGTCGCTGACATCACCGCAAGCACGGTCTTCGGTAACAAGTACGTGACTTTCACAACTCCGAAAAACCCTGCACCACAGCCGATCACATCGGCTGACGTGATCGATGTGACGTCGGTGACCACCGAGTTCAACACGCTCTTCGAGACCATCACGTCGATCGCCGAGAAGGTCGATCCGGTCAAGTTGAACATGACGCTGTCCGCCGCGGCTGAGGCGCTGACCGGGTTGGGTGACAAGCTCGGCGCCTCGATCGTCAACGGCAACGCCATTCTCGACGACGTCAATCCGCAGATGCCGCAGATCCGCCACGACATCGACCAGCTCGCCAACCTTGCCGAGGTTTACACGAACGCCTCACCAGACCTATGGGACTTTCTGAACAACGCGGTGACCACGGCCCACACCTTCAACGCGCAGCAGGGCAACTTGGATTCCGCGTTGTTGGCCGCCATCGGGTTCGGCAATACCGGCTCGGATGTCTTCGAGCGGGGCGGCCCGTATCTGGAACGGGTGATCGCCGACCTGGTACCCACCACCGAACTGCTCGACACGTACAGCCCCGAGCTGTTGTGCACCGTCCGTAATTTCCACGACCTCCAACCCAAAGTCGCGAACATTCTTGGCGGCAACGGCTTTTCCGGCAGTCTCACGGCGATCGTGCTGGGCGCCGAGAACCCGTACGTCTATCCCGACAACCTCCCGCGGGTCAATGCCAGGGGCGGCCCGGGCGGCAAGCCGGGGTGCTGGCAGAAGATCACCACGGATCTGTGGCCGGCTCCGTATCTGGTGATGGACACGGGCGCCAGCCTTGCGCCGTACAACCATTTCGAACTGGGCCAGCCGCTGCTCACCGAGTACGTCTGGGGCCGCCAAATTGGGGAGAACACGATCAACCCATGAAAGACACTGGTACCACAGTCAAACTCGGCACGCTCTCGGTCGTGCTCGTACTGTTGACCGCCACCATCGTCGTCATTTTCGGTCAATTGCGCTTCGACCGCACCGCAACGTACTCCGCGGTGTTCAGCAACGCCAGCGGTTTGCGCAGCGGCCAGTTCGTCCGCGCCTCCGGGGTCGAGGTCGGCAAGGTCGAAGGGGTCCGCCTCGTCGACGGGGGTCAGCACGTACAGGTGGACTTCAACGTGGATCGCTCGTTGCCGCTGTACCAGTCGACGACGGCGGCAATTCGCTACCAGGACCTGATCGGCAACCGCTACGTGGAACTCGAGCGCGGCACTGGCGAGGCAGCCGAACAGGTCCTGCCCGCGGGCGGCGTCATTCCGATCTCCCGCACCCAGCCGGCACTGGATCTCGACGCACTGATCGGCGGTTTCAAGCCGCTCTTCCGAGCGCTCGACCCGGAGAAGGTCAACACGATTGCGCAGTCGATCATCACCGTGTTCCAAGGTCAGGGCGGCACCATCAACGACATTCTCGATCAGACCGCGCAGCTGACCGCCCACATCGCCGAACGCGACCAGGCCATCGGCGCTGTCGTCGACAACCTGAACACGGTGCTGGACACGACGGTCAGGCATCAACCGGAGTTCGATCAGACCATCAACAACCTCGAGGTGCTGATCACCGGCCTGAAAAACAAGGCCGATCCGATCGCTGCGAGCACTGCAGACATCAGCAACGCCGCGGGAACCCTGGCCGACCTGTTAACCGACAACCGCCCCCTGCTGCACAACACCGTGGAATACCTGGACATCGTCGCCGCGCCCCTCGTCGAGCAGAGCGACCAGCTCAACAATCTGCTCCAAAAGGTGCCGGATGCGTTCGAGATAATCGGGCGCGCCGGCGGAATCTACGGTGACTTCTTCAACACCTACCTGTGCGGTATCGGCCTGAAGCTGAACGGACTCCAGCCCGGCGGACCCGTTCGCAACATCAAGCTCGTCGACTACGGGCCGACGGGACGGTGCACTCCGCAATGAGATCACTGCAACGTCCCAATCGAATCCGCGTCGGGCTGATGTTCATTGTGATAACCGGCCTGGTGATCGGTGTGGGCCAAAGCTTCACGAGCGTACCGATGCTCTTCGCCCGGCCTAGCTACTACGCGCAGTTCGCCGACTCGGGTGGAGTGCACCCAGGCGACAAGGTGCGTATCGCCGGCATCGACGTCGGCAGCGTAGAAGACATCGACATCGACGGCGACCACGTCGTGATGAAGTTCTCGGTCGGCACCAACACCATCGGCACCCAAAGCCGGCTGATGATCCGCACCGACACCATCCTCGGTAAGAAGGTGCTCGAGATCGAGCCGCGGGGCAACCAGCCGTTGCGGCCCGGAAAAACGTTGCCGCTGGGGCAAAGCACCACTCCGTACCAGATCTACGACGCGTTTTTCGATGTCACCAAGTCGGCCGGCGGCTGGGACATCGACACAGTCAAGCGGTCACTCGACGTGCTGTCGCATACCGTCGACCAGACTTACCCGCATCTGAGCGCCGCCCTCGACGGTGTGGCCAGGTTCTCCGACAGCGTCGGCAAGCGCGACGAGCAGATCAATCATCTGCTGGCGCAGGCGCACGATGTGGCCAACGTCCTCGGCGACCGCAGTGAACAGTTCGACCGCTTGTTGGTCAACGCGCAGGAGCTACTCGCAGCGTTCAATCGGCGAAGCCGTGCCATCGACGTGCTGCTCGAAAGGGTTTCGGTTTTCTCGACCCAGCTACACGGGCTCATCGACGACAATCCCGAGCTGCACCACGTGCTGGAGCAGTTGCGCACGCTCACCGACGTGCTGGTGGCGCGCAAGGAAGACGTTGGTCGAACACTGGTCACGTTGGGCAAGTACACCGCCGCTTTGAACGAGGGCCTCGCGTCGGGACCGTACTTCAAAGTGATGGTCGCCAATCTGCTGCCACACCAGATTCTGCAGCCGTTCATCGACGCCGCGTTCAAGAAGCGCGGCATCGACCCCGAGAACTTCTGGCGAGGTGCCGGCCTGCCGGCGTTCGCATGGCCCGACCCGAACGGCACGCGCTTCCCCAATGGCGCACCGCCACCGGCGCCGCCGGCGCTCGAGGGAACTCCGGGTAATCTGGGTCCGGCGGTGCCGCCAGGATCGCCCTGCTCCTACACCCCGCCGCCCGACGGGATACCGACGGCGACGAACCCTCTGCCCTGCGCGCATCTCGATCAGGGTCCGTACGGGTCGGTTCCGGGCGGATACGCCCAACCGAACGTCGCGGCCTCCCCTGCCAATCCGAACGGGCCCGGATACGCGCCGGGGATACCGAGTGCCGGTGTGCCGGGCGAGATCCCGCCGATGGTGCAGGGCACTCCGGTGCCGCTGCCCGATGCGCGCCCCGGCGCCCGCACCGAACCCGTCGGACCGGTCTCGGGTTCGTATCCGGCGCCAGCGGCGCCGCCAGCCCTTTTGCCTGGGCCGCCACCTCCGCCCGGACCGGGCCCGCAAGTGCCGGACTACCCGCCGCCCGGCGTGCCCGCACCCGTCGACATTGGAGGCCATTGACCGATGGCGACGATCTTCAACATCCGAAACCTCAAGCTGCCGCACGTTTCTCGGGTAACACTGGGAATCGGAACTGTCGTCGTGGTGCTCGGGATGGTCGGCGCCGTCGTCGGCTGGCAGCTGTACCAGAAGTGGACGACCAACACCGTGGTGGCCTACTTCAGCGAGGCAAATGCGCTCTACGTCGGGGACAAGGTCCAGATCATGGGCGTCCGCGTGGGTTCGATCGACAAGATCGAGCCGGCCGGCAACAAGATGAAGGTCACTTTCCACTACAACAAGAAATACAAGGTCCCGGCCAATGCGTCCGCGGTGATCATCAACCCGACCCTGGTGGCGTCGCGGGTCATCCAGTTAGAACCGCCCTACCGGGGTGGATCGGTGATGGCCGACGGCGCGGTGATCCCCCTCGAACGCACCCAGGTGCCAGTCGAGTGGGATAACCTGCGCGATCAGATCGCCAACACCCTCTCCAAGCTCGGGCCCACGCCTGAGCAGCCCAAGGGCCCCTTCGGAGATGTGATCGAATCTGTCGCCGACGGGCTGGCCGGCAGGGGCAAGCAGATCAACGCGACGCTGACCAGCTTGTCGGAGGCGCTTACCGCGCTCAACGAGGGCCGCGGCGACTTCTTCGCAGTGGTGCGCAGCCTGGCGCTGTTCGTCAACGCGCTGCACGATAACGATCAACAGTTCAGCCGGCTCAACACCGATCTCGCTCGCTTCACCGCCTCGTTCACCAACACCCAAGGGGAACTCGCGGATGCGGCGCAGGAGTTCGACGGCCTGATCACCACGTCACGCAAATTCTTCGCCGACAACGCCGAAACGCTGTCCCACGACGTCAACAACCTCGGCCAGGTGACCACCGCGCTGGTCCAGCCGGACCGTCTAAATGGTCTCGAGACCGCGCTGCACATCTTCCCGACGATGGGTGCGAACTTCCAAAACATCTACAAGCCGGCGCACGGCGGAGTGGTCGGCTTACCGGTGCTCGTCAACTTCACGAACCCGCTGCAGCTGATCTGTAGTGCGATCCAGGCCGGTAGTCGGCTCGGCTATCAAGAGTCGGCTGAGTTGTGCGCACAGTACTTGACGCCGATTCTGGATGCGATCAAGTTCAACTACCTGCCGTTCGGCGTGAACATGGTCAGTACCGCCGCGGTGTTGCCGAAAGAGGTCGCCTACTCCGAGGAGCGGCTACGGCCGCCGCCGGGCTACAAAGACACCACGGTGCCCGGGATCTTTTCGCGGGATACGCCGTTCTCGCACGGCAACCACGAGCCGGGCTGGGTCGTCGCGCCGGGCATGCAAGGCGTGGAGGTGTCGCCCTTCACGCAGAACATGCTGACACCGGAGTCGTTGGCAGAACTCATGGGTGGCGACGACATCGCGCCGCCGCCACCGGGACAGACCATGGCCGGGCCGCCCGACGCCTACAACGAATCCAGCCCGCTGCCGCCACCGTGGTACCCACAACCGGGTCCGCCGCCGGCCCCCGCGCCAGGCGTGATCCCAGGTCCGGTACCGGGCGGTTCGCCTCCCGCGGGACCGCCACCGCAGTCGGGACCGCTCGCCGCCGAGGCCCCCGCACCGGCAGGACCAGGCCAGTGAGCGCGGCGGGCCACCCAGTTCGGCGCGTGCTGGCTCTGCTCGTGGCCGCAGTCGTATTGACGTCGTGCGGGGACTGGCGCGGCATTGCGAATGTGCCGCTGCCCGGCGGACCGGGCGCGGGGGCGGGTTCCTACACGATCTATGTGCAGATACCAAACACGTTGGCGCTCAACGCCAACAGCCGAGTACGGGTAGCCGACGTCTTCGTCGGTACGGTGCGGTCCATCAAACTGCGGAACTGGGTCGCCACGTTGACCCTGGGTATCCAACAGGGTGTGCGGCTGCCCAAAAATGCCACCGCCAGCATCGGGCAGACGAGCCTGCTGGGCTCCCAGCACGTTGAGCTGGCGGCGCCGGCCGATCCGTCACCGGAGCCACTGAAGGACGGAGACACAATCCCACTGAAGAACGCGTCCGCGTACCCGACCACCGAACGCACCCTGGCCAGTGTCGCAACCGTGCTCCGCGGAGGCGGTATCCCCAATCTCGACGTGATCCAGGATGAGGTCTACAACATGTTGAGCGGCCGGGCTGATTCATTTCGGGATTTCCTCGGCAAGCTGGACACGTTCACCACCGAGCTGAACAAACAACGTGAAAACATCACGCGCGCCATCGATTCCAACAACCGGCTATTGACCTACGTAGCCAACAGGTCGGACACGTTAAACCGGGTGCTCACCGAATTACCGCCGCTGGTAAAGTATTTCGCCAACACCCACGATCAGTTCGCCGAGGCGATCGAGGCAGTGGGACGGCTCAGCGCGGTTACCGATCAAACGCTGTCGAAGGCGCAAGCGAATCTCCATACCGACCTTCAATTGCTCCAGCGACCGCTGTGCGAACTCAGCAAGGCGTCGCCGTACTTGCTCCAAGCGCTGAAGCTGGCGTTGACCGCTCCGTTCGACATCGACGCTGTCCCGAAAGCGGTCCGCGGCGACTACATCAACTTGTCGGGATATATCGACCTGACGTTGAGCGCGATCGACAACGCGGTTCTCACGGGGACCGGGCTGTCGGGGATGTTGCGGGCGTTGGAGCAGTCCTGGGGTCGTGACCCGGCCACGATGATTCCCGACATCCGGTTCACCCCAAACCCGAACAACGCGCCGGGCGGACCACTGGTGGAACGCGGGAGCGGCACATGCTGACTCGCCAGCTCAAGCGCCAGCTGATCATCTTCACCGTCATGACGGTGATCGGGCTGATCGCACTCGGCTGGTACTACCTGCACATCCCGCGCATGGCCGGTGTCGGGCAGTACGACCTCAAGGCCGAACTCCCGGCGTCGGGCGGCTTGTACGCCACCGCCAACGTCACCTACCGCGGCATCACCATCGGCAAGGTCACCAACGTCGAACCGACCCGCCGTGGGGCCACCGCCACGATGAGCATCAGCGACAAGTACAAAATCCCGATCGACGCCTCGGCCAACGTGCACTCGGTGTCGGCGGTCGGCGAGCAGTACCTGGATCTTGTGTCGGACAACAACCCCGGCGAGTTCTTCTCACCGGGTCAGACCATCACCAAATCCACTGTGCCAGCTGCGATCGGGCCGGCGCTGGACGCGGCCAACCGCGGGTTGGAGGCACTGCCCCAGGACAAGATCGCCTCGCTGCTCAACGAGTCGGCCCAGGCGGTCGGTGGGTTGGGGCCGGCTCTGCAACGACTCGTCAACTCCACCCAGGCGATCGCCGGTGACTTCAAATCGAACATCAACGAGGTCAACGACATCATTGCGCATTCGGGTCCGATCCTGGACAGCCAGGTCGAATCCAGCGACTCCATCGAGCGGTGGTCTGCGCACTTGAAGATCGTGGCCCGGCAGCTCGCGGAGAAGGACCAGAATCTGAACAACATCCTGTCCAACGCGGCACCGCTCGCTGATCAGGTCAACGCGGTATTCACCGACGTCCGCGATTCCCTGCCGCAGACGCTGGCCAATCTCGCGATCGTGGTCGACATGCTCAAGCGCTACCACGCCAATGTCGAGCAGCTTCTGGTGATACTGCCGCAGCTCGGCTCGGTCGCGCAGACCGCGACATCCGGGGACACCATCGTGCTGGACTTCGCGGCCAGCATCAACCAACCACCACCGTGCTTGTCCGGGTTCGTGCCGGCGTCCGAATGGCGCGCACCCGCCGATACCAGCAAGGCACCGTTGCCGGCGGGCACATATTGCAAGATTCCGAAAGACACCCCCGCCAATGTGGTGCGCGGGTCGCGCAACATTCCCTGCGTCGACGTCCCCGGGAAGCGCGCAGCGACGCCGCGGGAGTGCCGCAGCAACGAGCCGTACGTTCCCGTGGGGACGAACCCCTGGTACGGGGATCCGAATCAGATCCTGACCTGTCCGGCGCCGGCTGCGCGCTGCGATCAGCCGGTGGATCCCGGCCGGGTGATCCCCGCGCCGTCGGTGAACAACGGCATGAACCCGCTGCCGGCCAATCTGGTGCCCGCGACCCCACCGCCGATCAGCGACCCGATGTCACCTCCGGGTTCCGGGACGGTCCAGTGCAGTGGGCAACAGCCCAACCCGTGCGTCTACACCCCGCGGGCTCCCGCCGCAGCCACCTACACCCCCTCCAGTGGGGTGCTCGTGACCCCCGACGGGGTCAGATACAAGATCGAGGACTCGCCGCACGCCGGGGACGAGAACGGATGGAAAGACATGCTGGCTCCGGCGGACTGAAGTCAGCTATCTGGGCGCTGACTCAGGTGTCGCGGTAGGCGTCGACAACCGGCGCCAGTTCGTCCGGTGTCGCACCGTGCATGATCAACGCGTCGGCGCCGTAGTCGAACTCCTTGCGGATCCGCTGGGCGCACTGCTGCGCCGACCCGGTGGCAGACGGCTCCAGCCATTCGTCGGGAAGCAACGTCGCGATGTGCTCGATCTGCTCGGCGGTGGCCTTGTGGTCGATACCGCCCGCGATCGACATGACGACCTTGTCTTCCCGGAAGCGCTGCAGCACAGCAGGATCCCAGTTGTTGGTATCGACCAGCAGATCGCCGTAGCCCTGTAGATAAGTAGCCAGCCGGGCCACGGTTTTCTTCAACCGCAGCTCCTCGGGCAGATGATCGCCGACGGTGGCGAAACACGACCAGACCCGCACGCTGGCCGGGTCGCGTCCCGCCTTCTCCGCGGCCTGCTTCACGGTTCTGACACACCGCTGCAGGGTTTCCGGGGTGAAGTAGGTGTGCAGGACGACGTCGTCGAAGGCCCTGCCGCCCAACGCAAGTGTCTGCGGTCCGAATGCCACGATCGCCAGCCGAATGTCCTCGTCGAAGTCGGGGTCGAGGAACAACACCGGGTACTTTCCGATCGGTCCGTCGTGGTTGAAGATCAGCTCGCCATGCCAGAGCCGGCGCATGACGTTCGCGAAATCCTCCATCTGCGCGGTCGTGACAGACGGGATGCCGAACGCGCCGTACATCGCGGCAACACCCCGGCCGATGCCCAGCGTGAACCGTCCGCCGGAAAGCCGGTGCATGGTGGTGGCCCAGGAACCGGTGATCAGCGGGTGCCGGGTGTTGTGATTGGTTGCGGCCGTGGCGATTTGCATCCGGTTGGTCACCGCGCACGCGGCGCCGACGAGCGAAGACGCTTCCTTCACGTTCCAGCGTTCGGAGATGAACGCCGTGCCGAACCCCATCTCTTCACCGCGCCGGGCCTCGTCCATCAGCGTCGCGGGACCGTCGCCGCCGGCGCCCGCCAGTAGGTAGTAGCCCAGCTCGTCAAGAATCCCGCTCAACTTTTCACTCCTTGCTTGTAGCCGCAATTCCACACCTCGGTGATCCTGCCGTCGACTCGATCCCGTCGATGGCGGCCACGGCCCGGTCGGTGAGCGTCAGGCACAAGGCCCTCGACCGGTCTGGCATGGCGTCCCAGCCGATCAGGGTGATGACCGGCAGGACCATCCAGCACTTCCGTGAGCCACTGCGGGCTCACGTCGCTGATGCCGGCCAGTATTTGACGATGAACAAGCAACATAATTGTCGAGCGTCTAATATGCAAGTGTGCCTTCTCCCGCCCGCGGCCTCACGCAGCCGCAGCGCGTCGAGATGTCGAACCGCCGTCTGGTCGAGGCGGCCGCTGAACTGGTCGCCGAAAAGGGTTGGGAAGCAACCACTGCCGCGGAGATCGGTCGACGTGCCGGCTACAGCAGAGCGATGGTGCACGCCCGCTACGGCAGCAAGTCCGCGATCCTCGACGCGTTCTTCTCCCATGAGTACGTCCAGCGCCTCACCCCTAACCCGGAGCCCGACGCCGCCGGCCTGGACGAGGCGCTGGCCCACTTCGACCGGATCGATGAGGTCTACGCGGAAGCGCCGGACTTCCTGCGCGCGATGTTCGCGATGAGTTTCGAGGCGGTGAAGTCGACGTCGCCTGTGCGCCCGCTGCTGCGGGCGTGGCTGACCCGCGGCATCGAACTGGTCGAAGCGGGGCTGCGCAAAGGCATCCGCGACGGATCGGTGCGCGCCGACATCGACGTCGACCGCGCAGTCAACGACATCAGCGCAGGTGTCTTCGGTGTCGCATTCCAGTGGATCGCCGCTCCCGACAGCTACGACCTGGCGCGAGAGCTGAGCTACCTTCGTGCCCGGCTGGTGCGCGAATACGGCCGTAAACAACGGAAGGAGGGTCGCAATGCCGCGAGACATTCGCGAACTCATCGATCAACCTGAGGCGTATGCCGAGGAATTGCAGCGCCGCTGGGGCGGACTGCTGAGCTACCGCTACATCGGCCGCAACCACGCATCGATGAATCTCGGCCCCACTGATGACACGGTCACACTGCGCAGCGACATGCGCAACGCGACGGGCGGGGTGCTGTTCGCCGTGCTCGGGATCGCAGCGCCGGAAAGCGGCCATATGACAGACATGGAGGCCGTGCCAAATCCGGTCATCCATTCCTGCCAAATCCTCGACGCCGGCCGCGACGTGCGGCGCTTCGAAATCGTGTCCGAGGAACTCAAGCGTGGCCGCCAAATGGGTTACAGCCGTGCGAAGATCGTCGATGCCGAACAGCCGGACCGCGTGCTTGCGCTGATCGAGGGTCAGGGCATCAGCATCGGCACCCCGCCGGGAGGCCTCGGCAAGATGCCTGTCGACTCGATCGAGGTGACCGACTCTCCCGACCTGCCGCCGCTGTGGCAAGTGTTCGGTGGGCAACGTCGCGCGGACGGCCACTGGGCGCTGCCAGAACTGACCGACCAGGTGGCGTCTCCCGACGCGGCGTTACACATCGGGCCGCAGTTCGTCGTGCTGGAGGCCGCGGCGCAAGACCTCGCCGCGGCCCATGCTGGTACCGATCGGCTGCAGGGCGTGTCGTGTCACGTCATGTTCGTGGCGCGCGCCAAGTCGGGGCCGTTTCGCATCGACGGTGAGGCATTCACGGGTGGCCACGGCATGGTCGCCATCCGTGCGGTCATGCGTGACGAAGGCGCCGACGAACGGATGACCACTGTCGCGTCGTACCTGTTCCGGGTCGTGGCCTGAGGTGGACCTGTGGGAGCTGACAGCCCGCGAACATATCCGCGACGGCCTCGCCCTGTACAACTGGTCAGGAGACGCCGGGCGGCTCGACGAACTCGCTGAAACCTTCTGTGAGGACGGCGAGTTGGAGCTCCGCGGCGCGGCGCCGCTGCACGGACGTGCAGCGATCGTCGAGTTCCTCGGGGGTGTCGTCGCGGCGCCAGCGCCGTCGGACGTGCGCCGCATCGTGCGGCACAATGTAGCCAACATCCGGTTCCTCGAGGTGACGCCCGAGGAGGCGCGGGTCGCGTCGTATTTCACGGTGCTCACCGAAATCGGGCTCGACCACTACGGCCGCTACCGGGACACGTTCGTGCCGGTGGGTGACGAGTGGCTGATCCGGCACCGACTGGTGTCGACGGACTGGGCCGCGCCGAACTCGACGATGGCCGGCGGTCGCTAGCGCCGCTTTCGCCGCTCCTCGAAGAAGAGGGCGGCCCGACCTATCGCCTCAGGTGTCGGCTCCGGCTGCCAACCCAGTTCGCGGACAGCCTTGCCGTGGTCCATCGGTGACATGATGTGCGCCAGCCGCATGCTGACTTTGTTGATGGGCAAGTCGCGACGAAGGATGCGCGCCGCAACATCCGCGAAGACCCCGGTGGGACGGATCAATTGGAACGGCACCTTGACGCGCGGGCGCTTCGCGCCGGTGGCGTCGGCGGCGACGTCGAAGATGTCACCCACCGGCATGAACCTCTCCGAGATGATGTACCGCTCACCGATGCGACCTTTGTCCGCCGCTAACAGAAATGCTTTCGCGACATCCTCGATGCCCACCACTTCCCATGACACACCGCTGACGGACACCGGCATCTTGCCCGCCGCCGCGAGCGCGAGCATCCCCCCGTGCGGGGTCGGGCCCCAGTCGTGGGGACCGAAGGTGTTCGAGACGCACATCACGACCGCGGGTAATCCGCGCTGGCGGGCGTACTGCAGGACGAGATTCTCTGCCTGAACGCGTGATTGGATGTAGCCGCCGCCCTTGTCGTACCAGTTGAACGGCTCGTCCTCGGTCGCGGGACCGCTGTCGGAAAGCGCGATCGTGCCGATGGTACTGGTGAACACGAACCGCTTCAGGTCGGCCGTGACTGCGGCGTCGAGGACGTGCCGCAGCCCCTCGACGTTGGTCTTGAACAGCGGTGCAGGATCTCGCAGCCAGGCCCGGGTGTCCACCACGCAGTAGAAGACGACGTCGCAGCCGTTGATTGCCTCGCGCAGCGCCTGATCGTCGAAAATGTCGCCGTAGCAGTATTCGACGTCGAGATCCGAAATGGCATCCGTTGAACTGGTTTTCCGCACCATCACCCGCACGTCGTCGCCGCGCTGAGCCAGCTGCCGCGTGACGTGCGAACCGACGAAACCGCTCGCCCCGATGACAAGCTTCACTTTCGGCCTTCCGTCTTCACCTCACACTCCAGGCGGAAATCTATACTGTAATGTATTCAGTATCAATCTCGGCGGAGGGTCGCGTGCAATGAAAGTCCCGTTCACGTGGAAAGTCACCGGCTGGTTCATGGTCGGCTGGTCCCCCGAGTTCCCGAAGGGCGAAACACGACCGCTGCGCTACTTCGGCGAGGATCTCGTGGCCTACCGCGACCAAGCCGGCGAGCTGCACGTGCTAGCCGCACACTGCCGCCACCTCGGCGCGCACATCGGCCACGGCGGCAAGGTCGTCGGCGACTGCGTCGAGTGCCCTTTTCACGGCTGGCGCTGGGGTCCCGACGGCACCAACCGCTACATCCCGTATCAGCCCGACCGGCCCAATCGTGCACTGAAGTTACGGGTGTACCCCGTGGTCGAGCAGTACGACTGCGTGTTCGTCTGGCACCAGCCGCAAGGCAAGGAGCCGCAATGGGACATGCCGGACATCTTCAAGTCCTTCCCCCAATTCGATACCGACCCGTCGGCGTATTACCGGCCGTACCCTGAGTTTTCGCGTCGGACCGAGCACGAACCCGTGCACCCGCAGATCGTGGCCGAGAACGGGCCCGACAGCGCGCACTTCCACTATGTGCACAAAGCGACCGTCACCCCGGTGTGTCTCGATTGGCGCATCGTCGACCAACAGTGGCGGTTCCTTACGGGTTGGCCCGACGCCCGCAGCAACGATCCGGACAAGATGGCGCTGCGCATCCACAGCCACATGTTCGGCCTCGGCGGCGCGATAAGCGCGTTCGAGGGCTCGTCGAATCATCGGCTGATCTTTGCGGTCACGCCGGTCGAGGACGGGTATTCGACGATGTTCTATTCGATTTGGTGGCCCAAGATCGATGGTGAAACCTCCGACGCTCCGCCCGACGCGGTGCGCGAGCAGGTGGAAAAGCAATTCCTCGGCACCGTATGGGAAGACCTCGACATCTGGCGCTACCAGGAGTACGTCGAGCACCCGGCATTGTCGAAGGTGGATGCGAAACCCTATATGGCACTGCGGAAATGGGCTACCCAGTTCTACGAGGTACCTGCCTCGTGAGACCATGGCAGCCATGAGCGGGCAGTTCACCGTCCCTGCCGTCGCAGAGGCCGTCGCCGCCAAGGTCGGCGACAGGGAGCTGATTACGCAGGGCGACAAGCGGTACACCTACCGCCAGATCGTCGAGCGGTCGACGCGGCTCGCGTCGTACCTGCATGCACAGGGACTGGGCTGCCACACCGAGCGGTCCGCCCTCGAGGGCCACGAGGTGGGGCAAGACCTCCTGGGCATCTATGCCTACAACGGCAACGAGTACGTCGAGGCGATGCTCGGCTGCTGGCGGGCGCGGGTCGCGCCGTTCAACGTCAACTACCGCTACGTCGAGGCCGAGCTCGCCTACCTGCTGGCCGATTCGGAGGCAACCGCCCTGATCTATCACTCGGCGTTCGCGCCCCGCGTCGCCGAGGTGCTGCCCGACCTGCCCAATCTGCGTGTGCTGATCCAAATCACCGACGGCTCAGGCAATCCGCTACTCGACGGGGCAGTGGACTACGAAACCATCGTTACCGAGCCGTCGGCGCCGCCGCCGGTCGAGCCGTCACCGGACGACCTCTACGTGCTCTACACCGGCGGCACGACCGGCATGCCCAAGGGCGTGTTGTGGCGCCAGCACGACATCTTCGTCACGTCGTTCGGCGGACGCAACCTCGTCACCGGTGAGGTCATGGGCTCCCTCGACGAGATTGTCGCACGCGCCACGGAGAACCCCGGCACGAAAATCATGATCCTGCCGCCGCTGATGCACGGCGCTGCCCAGTGGGGCGCAATGACTGCGATCACCACGGGACAGTCGCTGGTATTCGCTTCGGTCGTCGACCGTTTCGACGCCGACGACGTCGTCGCCGCGATCGAGCGCGAACGCGTTTCGGTGGTGACGGTGGTTGGCGACGCGATCGCGCGGCCGCTGCTCGCGGCGATCGAGAACGGCACAGCAGACGTGTCGTCGCTTGCCGTGGTGGCCAACGGCGGCGCGCTGTTGACGCCGGGCACCAAGGAGCGGCTGATCAAGGCCCTGCCTAACGCGCTGGTAATCGACGGGGTCGGCTCATCGGAGACCGGCGCGCAGATGCATCACATGTCGCTATCCGGGGCGGTGTCGACGGGCACGTTCAACGCGGGGCCGGACACCTGCGTGGCGGCAGACGATCTCGGCTCGATCATCTCTGCGGGCCACGACGGCATCGGCTGGCTCGCCCAGAGAGGCTTTGTGCCACTTGGGTATAAGGGTGACGCGGCAAAGACAGCAGCCACGTTCCCGGTGATCGACGGCGTCCGGTACGCGGTGCCCGGAGACCGCGCGCGACACCTGGCGACGGGTGCGATCGAGCTGCTCGGCCGGGAGTCCGCGACGATCAATTCGGGTGGCGAGAAGATCTTCGCCGAAGAAGTCGAGATGGCGCTCGCATCTCACCCGGCGGTCGCCGATGTGGTGGTGGCCGGCCGGCCGAGCGAACGCTGGGGTCAAGAGGTGGTCGCGGTGATCGCACTAACCGACGGGGCAACTGCCGACGCGTCAGAGCTAATTTCGCATGCCGCGCAGTCGATTGCACGTTACAAGCTGCCGAAGGCGGTGGTGTTCCGTCCCGCCATCGAACGCAGCCCGGCGGGCAAGGCAGACTACCGGTGGGCACGCGACCAGGCGCTCAGCGAGGCTTAGGTCGTCACCACCGTCGCGGCGGCTGTCCCCGGTGCGCCGTACAGCTGCGCGAAGCCGACTCGAGGCTCTCCCTGCACTTGGCGGTCGCCTGCTTCGCCGCGAAGCTGACGGACGAGTTCGTGGATTTGCCGCAGTCCGGAAGCACCGATCGGCTCGCCGTTGGCGATGAGCCCGCCGTCGGTGTTGACGGGCATCGCACCCCCGATTTCCGTTGCGCCGTCGGCCAATAGCTTCTCCTGCTCGCCGTCGGCACAGAAACCACATTCGGCCATGTGGATCAGCTCCGCGCAGGCGTCGGTGTCCTGCAGTTGGATCACGTCGACGTCGCCGGGAGCGATGCCGGCCTTATCAAATGCAGCGCGCGCCGCGTAAACAGTCGGTGCGGCATCTTCGTCCACCGGCGCGAACGTCGTGTTGACCTCGTAGGCACCGTAGCGCCGGGTTCGGACCTCGACAGCCCGCAGGTACACGGGCTTGGAGGTGTAGCGGTGCGCGATGTCGGCGCGACACATGACGACGGCCGCCGCGCCTTCGTCCGGAGCGCAGAACATGTACTGCGTCAGCGGATAGTTCAGCATCGTCGAATTGAGGATCTGCTCCTCGGGAATCGACTTGCGCCGGAATGCATTCGGGTTCAGTGCGCCATTACGAAAGTTCTTGGCCGCCACTTTCGCAAGGGTCTGCTGGGAGATACCGTGCTGATGCAGGTACCGGTTGGCCTTCATGCCGAAGAACTTGGTCGTAAGGTATTGGCCGTTTTGCGCGTACCAGCTCGGCATTCCGACCAGAGCGGGATCTTCGGTGAATGCGCCGCGCGGGTGCTTGTCCATGCCGACCGCGATGCCGATGTCGTAGTCGCCCAACCGAATCCCGTCCGCGCATGCTTTCGCGGCACTGGCCGCGGTCGCGCACGCGTTGAACACGTCGGTGAACGGGATGCCGGTGAGCCCGACCAGGCTGACGATGGCGTCTGGATTGGCCACCGTCCAACTGCCGCCGACACCGAACTGGACATCGCGCCATTCGACACCGGCGTCGGCGACCGCGGCGAAGATCGCGTCGGCGCCCATCTGCATCGCGGACTTGCCCTCGAACCGCCCGAAGGGATGCATGCCCACCCCGATGATCGCCACGTCGTTCATCTGCAAACGTCCTCTCACCGCACGCCCGCTGGTGTCAATACTGTAATATTTACAGTAGGATCATACCGCCTGCACCCGAACAGTCGGAGACCAGCCGTGGAGACGCAAGCCCAGGACATTCTGTCAGCCGACCGCGCCGCCGAATGGAAGCGCGACCCGTATCCGTTCTTCGCCGAGAAGCGCCGCGAGGGTGGCGTGTTTTCAGGTCCACTGCTCGACTACTCCGGTCTTCCCGAGTCGATGAGGCCGAAGCAGGTGTTCTCGGCGCTGTCGTTCGACGCGGTGAACACGGTGTTCCGCGACGGGCGCTTGTTCAACTCGCGGGGCTACGACACGTCGATCGGCTTGTTCACCGGTCGGACCATCCTCGCGATGGAGGGCAAGGAGCACCGCGACCACCGCAACCTGGTCTCGGAGGCATTCAAGATGAAATCGTTGGCGCGCTGGGAGCCCGAAATCGTGCGCCCGGTGTGCACCGGGTTGATCGACGAGTTCGCCGACGCCGGCCGCGCGGATCTGGTGCGCGAGCTCACGTTCGAATTTCCGACGCGGGTGATCTCGAAACTGCTCGGCCTGCCCGAAGACGACCTGCCAATGTTCCGTCGGCGCGCCGTCCAACTCATCAGCTACAACGTCGATTACAAGACCGCGTTCGAGGCGTCGGCTGCGCTACAGGAGTACTTCGGCAACCAGATCGAGAAGCGCAGGAGCGAACCCACCGACGACATCATCGGTGACCTCGTCGCCGCGGAGATCGACGGCGAGAAGCTGAGCGACGAGGCGATCTATTCGTTTCTGCGGCTGCTGTTGCCCGCGGGACTGGAAACGACCTACCGCTCGTCGGGCAACCTGCTGTACAACTTGTTGTCACGCCCGAAGCAGTTCGGGGCCGTGGCAGCCGACCGCGACTTGGTCGGCCCCGCGATCGAGGAGAACCTTCGCTACGAGACGCCACTGACGTCGGTGCAGCGGTTCGCGACAGAGGATACGGTTCTACTGGGAGTCCAGATCCCCGCCGGCTCGATGATCGATGTTTGCATCGGCTCGGCGAATCATGACGAACGCCGCTGGGAGCGTTCCGAGGAATTCGATATCTTCCGAAAACCCATCCCCCACATTTCGTTCGCGGCCGGTGAGCACACCTGTCTGGGACTGCATCTCGCGCGGATGGAAACCCGCGTCGCGCTGGGATGCCTGCTGGACAGGCTGACCAACATCACGCTCGTCACCGACGACGACCCGCACATCCGCGGCAACCCCTTCCGCTCACCGACCGCGCTGCCGGTCACCTTCGACGTCACCTAATCTGTTGCCCGAGTGTGCGGTTCCATACGCGACTCACCGATGAGTGCGTACGAACCAGCACGGTCAGCGCCCAGGAAGGAGATGCTCCCGTGGTGAAGGTGATGGAGGGCGTGCGCGTCCTCGAGGTCGCGCAGTTCACGTTCGTTCCCGCCGCGGGGGCCATCCTCGCCGACTGGGGCGCGGACGTCATCAAAGTCGAGCACCCGCTCCGGGGTGACACTCAGCGCGGTTTCATCAACATGGGTGGCTTTGAGCTGAACCCTGATCGCCATCCCCTGATCGAGCATCCCAATCGCGGCAAGCGCAGCGTCGGCATCGACGTTTCCACCGCGGGCGGGCAAGAGGTGCTCTACGAGATCGCCAAGACTGCCGACGTGTTCCTCACCAATTTCATGCCTGTGGTGCGGCAGAAGAACAAGTTCGACGTCGAACACATCCGCGCGGTGAACCCGAACATCATCTATGCGCGCGGCAGTGCACACGGCGACAAGGGACCCGAACGCGACGTCGGCGGTTTCGACGGCACCGTCTTCTGGACGCGCAGCGGGGTCGGCTATGCGCTGACACCGGAAGAGCTGGGCGGGGCGCTGTCGCAAGGCATTCCGGCGTTCGGCGACTCCATCGGCGGGATGAACATCGCGGGCGGGATCTCCGCGGCGTTGTTCCACCGCGAACGCACCGGTGAGGCGACGGAAATCGATGTCTCACTGCTGAGCACGGCCTGGTGGGCCGGCGGGGCCAGCGTGACGCACGGCATGGAGACAGGCGAGACGATGCGGACCATTATGCCGGGATCGGCTGGGCCGAGCGTGAACCCGTTCATGGCCAACTACCTGACCGCCGACGGCGGCACGATCAATCTGTGCATCGTCAGCCCGACGGGCTACATCCGCGATGCATTCGAACACCTTGGCTTGGCCGAGCTGGCCGATGACCCACGCTTTTCGGACGTGCTTCCGTTGATCGAGAATGCCGACGCGGCAGCGGAACTCATCGCCGAGGCGATAAAGGCGAAACCCTTCGAATACTGGCGGCAGCATTTGAAGACGATGAGGGGGCAGTGGGCGCCGTTCCAGAGCTTTCTCGACCTTGCCACCGACGAGCAGGCCATCGCCAACGACATGATCGTCGAGGTGGAAGCCGCCGACGGCGGAGCAACGTTTCGGGTGGTGCGCGGACCGGTGCAGTTCAACCACGAGCCGCTGGTGACCACACGGGCGCCGCAGGCATCCGAGCACACGGAGCTCGTCTTGCTGGAGATCGGCATCGAGTGGGACCGCATCGCCGAGCTCAAGGAGCAAGGCGCCATCGCCTAGCCGCGTTGGGTCTTCCCGCGAGCGTGCGTTGCGTTTTCCCGCGAGCGTGCGTTGCGTTTTCCCGCGAGCGTGCGTGTCTGTTGGTCGACACGCCGGTGAAAGCTGTACAACTGCGCACGCTCGGTGCCGCATGAGCGTGCGTTCCATCACGCCCCATGTACCGCTGCGACGAACTCGGCGACGTCCCCCTGGCTCGGCGTGTAGCCGGGGAAGTAGCAACACACCTCGGATGCATGCGGCCCGAAGCGGCTCACGACCTCTGTGGCGCATTCCTCGGGCGAACCCACGATGCCAATCGTTCGCACCATCGTCTCGGTGATCAGTCCGCGCATCTCGTCGTAGCGGCCCTGCTTCGACAGCTCGTTGAGGCGCGGCTGAAAATCGGCATAACCCTCGACTTCGAGTACGGCGCGGTAGTTAGGTGTCGACCCGTAGAAAGCGATCAAATTCGCCACTCCGTCAACGGCTTTCGCGAGATCCGCCGCGGTACTCCCGACGGCCACCATCGCCTGCGCGATCACCTGAAAATCGCCGGCCTCGCGCCCGGATCGGCGCAGCCCGTCGGCGACCGCAGGCACCGTGCGTTCGATGAAGTGCCGGCGGCTGTTAAACGGCATCACCAACAGGCCGTCGGCGAACTCAGCCGCCTTACGCGTCATCACTGGACCCAGCGCGCCCATGAGTACCGGCGGCGGCCCATACGAATTCGGCCCGGGATTGAATGTCGGTGGCATCAGCGTGTGGGTGAAATACTCGCCCCGGAAGTCGAGCGGGCCGTGGCCTTCCCACGTCGCGAAAATCGCCTTGACAGCTGCCACAGCTTCAGCCATTTGGTTCGCTGGCTTGCCCCACTGTGCACCGTAGCGTTTCTCGATGTGCACGCGGATCTGCGACCCGAGCCCAAGCCGAAACCGGCCTCGCCCGTATACCTGAAGGTCAAAGGCGGCGTGGGCTAAATGCATTGGGCTGCGGGGCCCGGCGATCGCCACGTTCGTCATCAACTCGAGATCGGTTTCTTCGGCGGCGACTAGCAACGGGAAGAAAACGTCATGCGGACCCTCGAATGAGAACAAGCCGTTGGCGCCCGCGTCGGCGATCGTCCTTGCACTGTCACGTACCTTCGCCGGAGCGCCATCGACCTGAAGGTGGACCTTCATCTCTGATCCGTTCCGTGCTGTGCGAGCGTGCGCCGAATGTACACGCAATACGGCGTGTCGCTGTACAGACACGCACGCTCGCGCCAATGGGGGTCAGCGAGTGTCAGGTGGGGCGTAGGCCGGCTTGCCTAGGCCGAGGACATGCTGGGCGATCATGTTGCGGAACACCTCCAAGGTGCCGCCGTAAATACCGACCAGCGGCGCAAAGCGGTAAATGTACTCTGACGCACCGTCATCGACGGCGCCGTCCGTTCCTATCGGCAACGACGCGGCCGTACCCAGGATGTCCATCAACTCCGGCGAAATGTCGCGCATGGTCTGCGCCAGCGCAACACGGCCGAAAATGCTCGGCGCCGAGAGGGCAGCTTCCAAACGAGCGACGCTGCGGCCCAACCGGTAGGCCACCGATCCGTCGCTGATGTCGGCCTTGGCAGCCGCCTTGTCCACCGCGTCCGCCATGAACCCGGCCTGGTGCGCCATGATCGACACGTCGGCAAGCCCGTCGGGCGCTGCGGCCACCGCACCGTGTTCGACGTTCAGGGGCTCGCGCAGCACCGTCCAGCCGCCATTGACGTCCCCCAGCCGGTATTTGTCGTCGACGCGCACGTCGCTGTAGTACACGATGTTGGTGC
>DATBFF010000068.1:0-18644 GCA_036558625.1 Mycobacterium sp.
CCGCACCACCCGCTGCGCCACCCCCGCCCAGCGGCTGGTGCTGCACGCCACCGACCGCGGCTGCAGCTTCCCGGGCTGCACCGTGCCCGGCTACGGCTGCCAAGCACATCACGCCGCCACAGACTGGGCCGCCGGCGGGCGCACCAACATCGACAACCTCACCTTCGCCTGCGGCCCGCACAACCGCCTCGTCAAAGACGGCGGCTGGGCCACCCGCAAGAACCAGCGCGGCCAAACCGAATGGATCCCACCCCCGACACTCGACCGCGGCCAACCCCGCACCAACACCTACTTCCACCCCGAAAAAATGCTGCCCAACCAAGACGACGACCCGGCTTGAAACCAATCCTCGGACCCCGGCACCTCGGGCCGCGACGATGAGGCAGGATAAGGGTGCCGTCGTGGGGTCGGCCGGAATGCCAATGCCTGCGATGGCGCTCTCATGCCAGGAGCGCGGAGGAGGCTGATGCCGGACTTCAACGGCGCGACGTCAGATCGCCCGCCCTACCGGCGCGTGCTGCTGAAGTTGGGCGGCGAGATGTTCGGCGGGGGACAGGTCGGCCTCGACCCCGACGTCGTGCATCTAGTGGCCCGCCAGATCGCCGAGGTGGTGCGCAGCGGTGTCCAGGTCGCGGTGGTGATCGGCGGCGGCAACTTTTTCCGCGGCGCACAGCTTCAACAGCGGGGGATGGAGCGGACCCGCTCCGACTACATGGGCATGCTCGGAACGGTGATGAACAGCCTGGCCCTGCAAGACTTTCTGGAGAAGGAGGGCATCGCGACCCGTGTGCAGACCGCGATCGCCATGGGCCAGGTCGCCGAGCCCTACATTCCGCTGCGCGCCCGGCGCCACCTCGAGAAGGGCCGCGTCGTGATCTTCGGTGCCGGCATGGGCCTGCCGTACTTCTCCACCGACACCACCGCCGCGCAGCGCGCGCTGGAAATCGGCGCGGATGTGGTGCTGATGGCCAAGGCGGTCGACGGCGTCTTCACCGACGACCCGCGGCTTAACCCGGACGCCCAGATGCTCACCGAGATCACACATCGCGAGGTCATCGACCGCGGCTTGGCCGTCGCCGATGCCACTGCGTTCAGTCTGTGCATGGACAACGGCATGCCGATCCTGGTCTTCAACCTGCTCGTCGACGGCAATATCGCCCGGGCCGTCGCGGGTGAGAAGATCGGAACACTGGTCACCGGCTGAGGCTGCAGGCGCCAGGAGCGAACAGAGGAGTATGCCGTGATCGACGAAACCCTCTTCGATGCCGAAGAGAAGATGGAAAAGGCCGTCGCGGTCGCACGCGACGACTTGGCGTCGATCCGCACCGGCCGGGCGAACCCCGGGATGTTCAACCGCGTCACCGTGAACTACTACGGCACGGCCACGCCGATCACCCAGCTGTCCAGCGTCAACGTCCCCGAGGCCCGGCTCGTCGTCATCAAGCCGTACGAGCCGTCGCAGCTCGGTCCCATCGAGAAGGCCATCCGCGATTCTGACCTCGGCGTCAACCCCACCAACGATGGCAACGTGATTCGGGTGGCCATCCCACAGCTCACCGAGGAACGTCGCCGCGACCTCGTCAAGCAGGCCAAGGCCAAGGGCGAAGACGCCCGCGTGTCGGTGCGCAACATCCGCCGCAAGGCGATGGAGGAACTGCACCGTATCCGCAAAGACGGCGAGGCCGGTGAGGACGAGGTCAAGCACGCGGAGAAAGACCTCGAGAAAACCACGCACACCTACGTCGAACAGATCGACGACCTCGTCAAGCACAAGGAAGGCGAGCTACTCGAGGTTTAGGACCGTGACTGAACCCGAGACGCCGCAGGCATCGCGCGCTGGACGCAACCTGCCCGCCGCCATCGCCGTCGGCGCCGCGCTGGGTGCAGTCGCAATCGTAGTGCTGCTCTTCTATGCCAAAGTGTGGCTGCTGGTGCTGGCGGTCGCCATCGCGATCGCCACTCACGAAGTAGTGCGCCGGCTTCGTGACGCGGGTTACGCGTTGCCCGTCATCCCGTTGCTGCTCGGCGGCCAGGCGATGATCTGGTTGACGTGGCCCTACGGCGCGGCGGGTGCGCTAATGGGTTACGGCGCAACGATTGTCGTGTGCATGGTGTGGCGGCTGGCCGGTCAAGGTGTTGGCGAGCAGCCTGAGTCCGATGACGACGGCCCGTCGAACTATCTGCGCGACATTTCCGCGACGGCGTTGCTTGCGACGTGGGTGCCGCTGTTCGCCAGCTTCAGCGCCGCGTTGATCTTTCAGGACGACGGCGGCTACCGCGTGTTCACGCTAATCGCGACGGTCGTCTTCGCCGACATCGGCGGCTACGTCGCCGGCGTGCTGTTCGGCAGGCACCTCATGGTGCCCGCGATCAGCCCCAAGAAGTCGTGGGAGGGCCTCGGCGGATCGCTCGTGTTCGGGATCACCGCATCCGTGCTGTCGGTGATATTCCTCCTCGGCAAACCGTGGTGGGTCGGGGTGCCGCTCGGCTTGCTGCTGGTGATCACCGGGGTGCTGGGCGATTTGGTCGAGTCCCAAGTCAAGCGTGACCTGGGCATCAAGGACATGGGCACGTTGCTGCCGGGCCACGGCGGCCTGATGGATCGCATCGACGCGATGTTGCCCTCCGCTGTCGTGGCCTGGATCGTGCTGACGCTGCTGGCGTGAGTTCAGCCCGCAGGCCAGCGCTCCCAGCCCAAGCCCCGCGATCACGCCTGCGTCTGGGCGCTGATCCAGCATGAGCCACGAAAGCAGGCCGGCGACTGCGGGGATGACGCAGAATAGCGTCGAAACCGCCGCGGCCCCATAAAGATTGATCGCTTGGACGTACATCGTCATGCACAGCGTCGCGTTGAGCAGCACGACGGCCGCCACCGCCACCGCCGCGTGCCACGGCCGGTGAACGTGAACCGGCAAGAGCGCCGACAACACAACCACCGGTCCGACGCACACGGCATTCTGCAGCGTCGCGGTGACCCGGAAGTCGACGTCAGCGCAGAAACGCTGCTGATACACGCCACCCGCTGCGATTCCGGCCAATGCGAGAGCGAGCAACCACATCACGGCGTCGATGCCCGAAACCGTGAAGAGGCGATCCGCGCACGCGGCCAGCACCGCCGCGACACCGAGCAGCAGCGCGACAACCCTGAGAGTAGTGAGCGTCTCGCCCAGAAACACCGCCGCGAGCACCGCGGTCACCACCGGGTTCATCGAGACCACCACGGCACCCAACACGGCCGGCGCTCCGTGTTCGAGGGCCAGGTACAGGCCGATGAACAGCACGCCCTGCGCCAAGGATCCGCTGACTAGAACGTGGGCCAGCGAAACACCAGTGGGCCACGTCACACGGGCGAGCACCGCCCAGCTGCCGAGTACCAAAGCCGCCAGCCCGAACCGGAACGTCAGGACGAGCATCGGGGACATCGACGAAACAGCAAGCGCCCCAATGGGATAGCCCAATGCATACAGGAACGTCAACGTCGACGCGTGACGCAGCGGCATGGCAGTCACGGTCGCCATGCTGACGCGTCGTCACTGCCGTCGTCCAATCAATTTCGGCCGTCTCCCGATGAGATACTGACAATCTGATGTCTATGCCACCCCGTCACTTCGCCGACCTCGACGAAGGAGGACGCGCCGACGCTGTCGCCGCTGTCGGGCTGCCGCCATTTCGGGCCAAGCAGCTGGCGCACCAGTACTACGCGCGGCTGATCGCCGATCCGCAACAGATGACGGATCTGCCGGCCGCCGTACGCAAGACCGTCGGCGACGCGGTGTTTCCGCCGCTACTCGTGTCGGCTCGCGACATCGAATGTGACGCGGGAAAAACGCGAAAAACGTTGTGGCGCGCCGTCGATGGAACGACGTTCGAATCGGTGTTGATGTGCTATCCGCAGCGCGCGACGGTGTGCATCTCATCCCAAGCCGGCTGCGGCATGGCGTGTCCGTTCTGTGCCACCGGGCAAGGCGGGTTGACTCGTAACCTCTCGACCGCCGAGATCGTGGAGCAAGTGCGGTCGGCGGCGGTGTCCATGCGTCAGGCCGGAGGCCGACTGTCCAATGTGGTGTTCATGGGCATGGGCGAGCCGCTGGCCAACTACAACCGGGTGCTGGCCGCCGTACGCCGAATCGTCGACGAGCCGCCGAACGGGTTCGGTATCTCGCAGCGCTCGGTGACGGTGTCCACGGTCGGGCTGGTGCCGGCCATGCGCAGGCTCGCCGGCGAGCGCTTGGGCGTCACGCTGGCGCTGTCGCTGCACGCCCCGGACGACGAGCTGCGCGACACGCTGGTGCCGGTGAACCTGCGCTGGAAGGTGGCCGAGGCGCTGGACGCCGCGCGCGGCTACGCCGATGCGACGGGCCGGCGGGTGTCGGTCGAATACGCGCTGATCCGAGACGTCAACGACCAGCCGTGGCGGGCGGATCTGCTGGGCAAACTCTTACACGCGGCGCTGGGCCCGCTTGTCCATGTGAATCTCATTCCGCTGAACCCGACTCCGGGCAGCCGATGGGACGCCAGCCCCAAGCCCGTGCAGCGCGAGTTCGTCAAGCGCGTGCGCGCACAGGGAGTGTCGTGCACCGTGCGCGACACCAGGGGCCGTGAGATTGCCGCCGCGTGCGGGCAGCTGGCCGCCGAAGGCTAGCGGGTACGACCCCGGCGACGCAGGTACCAGTCGCGGCCGACGAAGAAGAGCACGATGGCGGCGAACACGATGAGATACCAGTTCTCCACCCAGCCGACGTGGTTGCCGCGCATCATCGCGAGCAGGAATACGGCAAGCAAGATGCCGACAACATGCCATAGCCGTGGTGCGTCGCCACTCCAACCCCACTCGGCGGACGGCACTTCCGCCGTGTCGACTTTGGTACGCCGCTCAACCTCAGTGCTGGCCATGGCGACATTCTGGCACAGAGCCCGCGCGATCAGTTCCATGGGCAACGGCAGTCTGATACTGCATGACCAATGAACAGATCAGCTCTGCGAAGACCGTCAATGCTCCCGTCGAGACGGTATTCCGAATCCTTGCCGACCCGAGTACACACGGGGCCATCGACGGCACCGGTTGGGTCCGCGAGTCTCTCGACGACGGGCACCTGACCCACGCGGGCCAACTCTTCCGGATGGCGATGTACCACGACAACCATCCGGACGGGCGCTACGAGATGGAGAACAGAGTGCGCGATTTCGAGGCGCCACGCGTCATCTCCTGGGAACCAGGCCAACGCCAGGCACCTGAGGGCAAGCTTGAATTCGGCGGCTGGGTGTGGCGCTACGACCTCACCCCGTCGCACGAGAACCAGACGGAGGTCACGCTCACCTACGACTGGTCCGCTGTGCCGTCGGAAACCCGGGAGCACATTCCGTTCCCACCGTTTCCGCCGGAACATCTCAGCAACTCGCTGCAGCACCTCGACGAGATCGCACGGGCCGAGGTCAGCTGATCGTCCCGTACCGCCGCAGTGCCTCCCTGCGTTCGTGCGCGTGGTCGACGATCGGTGCGGGGTAGTCGGGGCTGTCGAGCTCGGGGACCCAGCGTCGCACGTAATCAGCGGCCGGATCGAACTTCTCGCGCTGCGTGCCCGGGTTGAACACCCTGAAATACGGCGCGGCATCGGTGCCAGTGCCTGCGCACCACTGCCAGCCGTGCTGGTTGTTGGCCATGTCACCGTCGACGAGCTGATCCAAGAACCAGCGCGCACCCCACTGCCACGGCAGATGCAGGTCCTTGACGAGAAACGAGGCGACGATCATGCGCACCCTGTTGTGCATGTATCCGGTTTCGCGGAGCTCCCGCATGCCTGCGTCGACGAGCGGGAAGCCGGTCCTGCCGTCTTTCCAGGCGGTAAAGGCCTTCTTTGCGGCGGCGTCCGTGTCGACCTCGATGGCATCGAACTTGCGGTTCCAGTTCCACCACGCGCTGTCGGGCCAGTGATAGAGCACCGAGGCATAGAAATCGCGAAACGCCAGCTCGCGCAGGTAAGCCGCGTGGCTCTTGCGCCGCGCGTCCAGATCCGCCGCCATGGTGCGGGGGTGGATCGTGCCGAACTTCAGATGCGCCGACATCCGGCTCGTGCCGTCGATTGCGGGCCGGTTGCGGTCTTCGGCGTAGGTGTCCAAGGCTTCGTCGCAGAACCGCCGCCACTGTCGCAACGCGGCGTCTTCTCCGGACTTGACATCGAGAACCACGCCGGGCTCGGGAATCTCGACCGCCCCGGTCAGCCCGGCGGGATCCATCCAGCTCATCGGCCGGCTGTGTGAGTCCGCCGGCGCCCGCCAGCCGACGTCCCGCCACCGGTCGTAAAACGACGCGAACACCTTGTACGGGCTCCCGTCGGCCTTGATGACCCGGCCCGGCGACACGAGGTATGGCGAGCCTGTCGCACGCAGCGGCACATCGCCCAGCGCGGCGCGCACGTCGTCGTCACGTCGCCGCCCGAACGGTGCGAAGTCCTCGGATACGTGTACCGCGGACGCGCCAATCTCCTTGACGATCAAGGGGATTCGCTCGTCGGGTCGCCCGCGGGTGACAAACAGCCTGCCGTCGAGCGTGTCGCGCAGCCGCCGCAGTGAGTCGCACATGAACTGCAGCCGCCGCGCTCCAGCCGATGCCTCGAGCCTCGGATCGAGCACGAAACACGCGAGCACGTCGTCGCCGTCGTCGGCGGCCGCGAGCGCCGCGGGGAGATCCCGCAGGCGCAAATCCCGCCGGAACCACAGCAGCGTCGGCATCTAGTCATGCTGCCCGCGAATTGCGGTATGCAAACAGTGCGTGAACCGGCTCGCGGCTCGCCTCGTGTCACTACTGTGACGGTGGGCATTGTTGACCGGAGGGGCTGACATGTTGGTCCGGCGGTGGCTACCTACAGCGGTCGCACTGGTGTTCGTGACGACGAGCCTGGTGATCGGCGTCAGCGGGTCGCCGAGTGTGCGCGCCGACGACCGCCTCGACTTCCGCGGCACGACGCTGTCAGGCGCGCCGTTCAACGGTGCCAGCCTGCAGGGCAAGCCGGTGGTCCTGTGGTTCTGGACGCCATGGTGCCCGTTCTGCAACGCAGAGGCTCCCGGCGTGAGCGAAGTGTCGGCGGCCAACCCGAAAGTCACGTTCCTGGGTATCGCGGCGCGCTCTGACGTCGGACCGATGCAGAACTTCGTGTCGAAGTACAACTTGGGCTTCACCAACCTCAACGACGCCGACGGCTCGCTCTGGGCGCGCTACAACGTGCCGTGGCAGCCGGCGTATGTGTTCTACCGCGCGGACGGATCGTCGACGTTCGTGAACAACCCGACCGCGGCGATGCCGCGGCAAGAGCTTTCCGACCGCGTCGCGGCGCTCGTCACGTAGACCGTGAACCACGAGCTGTTGGGCTTGGCCTTCGGAGCCGGGTTGGTCGCGGCACTGAACCCCTGCGGTTTCGCGATGCTGCCCGCCTATCTGGCCCTAGTGGTGCGGGGTGAAGACTCCGAACCGATCCCCGACGACGCCGGCCTGGCGACGTCATTGTGCGCGCTCGGCCGCGCATTAGCGACCACCGCCGCGATGGCTGCCGGGTTCGTCGCCGCGTTCGGTGTTTTCGGCGTGCTCACGGTCTCCCTCGCCTCCGCCGTCCAGAGCTACCTGCCGTTCGTCACCATCGTGATCGGCGTGGGGCTTGCCGCGCTTGGCATTTGGCTCTTGACGGGCCACGAGTTGGTCCTCCCGGGATGGTTCAGCCGCGCTGAGCGATGGGCGCCGACTGCCCGGCTGGGTTCCATGTTCGGCTACGGCGTGAGCTTCGCTATCGCATCGCTGTCGTGCACCATCGGGCCGTTTCTGGCCGTCACGGGGGCCAGCCTGCGCGGCGAAACATTCGTCAGCAGCTTGTCCGTTTACCTCGCGTACGCCGCGGGGTTCACATTGATCGTCGGCGCGCTGGCGGTCGCGGCGGCATTCGCGAATTCGGCGGTCCTGGAATGGATGAGATTCGTGCTGCCGTTCGTCAACCGTGTCAGCGGTGCGCTGCTGATTGCCGTCGGGCTCTATGTCGGCTATTACGGCGTCTACGAGGTCCGGCTCTTCCACCTGGGCGGCAACCCCGTGGACCCGGTCGTGACTGCCGCAGGCCGATTGCAGACTTCGCTTGCCAGCTGGGTACACCAGCACGGAGCCTGGCCGTGGGCCGTCGGGATCGTTGTACTGCTGGGCGCGGCCTGCGTGTCGACGTGGCTCGGCCGCCGAAGCGTACGTAGGCGCCGTGCCCGCCGCCGGCAGCGGCAGCTGGACCGCGAACAGAAATCCGAACCGCGGGCCCACGCAGAACCCGACCACCGCGTCGGGCGGGGCACAATAGGCAGGTGAGCAATCCGACGAAGGTGCTCATCCTGGGCAGCACCGGCTCGATCGGGACGCAGGCCCTGGAGGTCATCGCCGCCAACCCGGACCGCTTCGAGGTCGTCGGGCTGGCGGCTGGCGGCGCCAACGCTGCGCTGTTCGCCGAGCAGCGCCAAGCGACCGGGGTCACCGTCACCGCAATCGCCGACGCGGAAGCAGCCCAGGCGATCGGCGACGTCACCCACAGCGGACCCGGTGCCGTCACCGAGCTGGTGCGCAATACCGACGCCGATGTTGTGCTCAACGCGCTGGTAGGGGCACTCGGGCTGGAGCCGACGCTGGCAGCGCTGAAGACAGGTGCCCGGCTCGCGCTGGCTAACAAGGAATCGCTGATCGCCGGCGGGCCGCTGGTGCTCAAGGCCGCCGAGCCGGGCCAGATCGTGCCCGTCGACTCCGAGCACTCCGCGCTCGCGCAGTGCCTGCGGGCTGGACGCGCGGCCGAGGTCGCCAAGTTGGTGCTGACCGCGTCCGGCGGGCCGTTCCGCGGCTGGTCCGGTGCAGACCTTGAGGCCGTCACTCCCGAGCAGGCCGGCGCCCATCCCACCTGGTCCATGGGCCCGATGAACACGCTGAACTCGGCGTCGTTGGTCAACAAGGGCCTCGAGTTGATCGAAACGCACCTGCTGTTCGGCGTGCCGTACGAGCACATCGAGGTGGTCGTGCATCCCCAGTCGATCGTGCACTCGATGGTCACGTTCACCGACGGGTCGACGATCGCGCAGGCCAGCCCGCCGGACATGAAGCTGCCGATTTCGCTGGCGCTGGGGTGGCCGGACCGGGTGCCGCGCGCCGCTGCGGCATGCGACTTCACCACCGCGAGCAGCTGGGGGTTCGAGCCGCTGGACGCTGCCGTCTTCCCTGCAGTCGACCTGGCGAGGCGGGCCGGTCAGGCCGGCGGCTGCATGACCGCGGTCTACAACGCGGCCAACGAGGAGGCAGCCGCGGCTTTTCTGTCGGGGCAGATCCGGTTCCCCGCCATCGTGCGCACCATCGCCGACGTGCTGGCCGACGCTGACCAGTGGGCCGCAGAACCCGCTACCGTGGAAGACGTACTTGACGCTCAACGCTGGGCTCGGGCCCGCGCGAGCAGTCTGATCGCCGACACCGCCGCACAGGAGGTCATACCCGTCCGATGATGTTTGTGATCGGCATCGCGCTGTTCGCGCTCGCCATCCTGGTGTCTGTCGCGCTTCACGAATGCGGGCACATGTGGGTGGCGCGGGCGACGGGCATGAAGGTGCGGCGGTATTTCGTTGGCTTCGGGCCGACGCTGTGGTCCACCCGTCGGCCCAACAAACTCGGCTCCACCGAATACGGCGTCAAGGCCATTCCCCTCGGCGGCTTCTGCGATATCGCGGGCATGACGTCGGTCGAGGAGCTCAAGCCCGACGAAGAGCCCTATGCGATGTTCAAGCAGAAAGCGTGGAAGCGCGTGGCTGTGCTATTCGCCGGCCCCGGCATGAACTTCGTCATCGGTCTGGTGTTGATCTATGCCATCGCGGTGGCGTGGGGCCTACCGAATCTGCATCCGTCCGCGTCGGCAACGACGCCGGTGGTCAGCCAAACCGCTTGCGTCGCACCGGAAATCGCGAAAGGCAAGTACGGTGACTGCACCGGCAAGGGTCCCGCCGCGCTGGCCGGGATTCAGGCCGGCGACCAGATCGTCAGGATCGGTGCCGCCGATGTGCACACTCCCGACGAGGTGGTCGCCGCGCTGGCGCCGCTGAGCGGGCCCGTGCCGGTCGTCGTGAAGCGCGACGGCCAGGAGATCACCAAGACGGTGGACGTCACGGCCACACAGCGGTTCGCCAAAGACGCCGACCGAGCGTCCACAGCGGGAGCAATCGGCATCAGCGTCGCGGCGCAGGGCCCGGGGCCGACGCAGTACAACCCGCTGACCGCCGTGCCCGCGACGTTCACGTTCACCGGTGACCTCGCGGTGCTGCTGGGCAAGTCCCTGGTGACGATCCCGACGAAGGTCGGTGCGCTGGTGCACGCGATCGGCGGCGGTGAGCGCAGCCAGGACACCCCGATCAGCGTGGTCGGGGCGTCGATCATCGGCGGCGACACCGTCGAGCACGGCCTGTGGGTGGCGTTCTGGTTCTTCCTCGCCCAGCTGAATTTCGTGCTCGGCGCCGTGAACCTGGTGCCGCTGCTGCCGTTCGACGGTGGGCACATCGCGGTCGCGGTGTACGAGAAGATCCGCAACATGATCCGCGCTGCCCGGGGCATGGTCGCCGCAGCGCCGGTCAACTATCTCAAGCTGATGCCCGCCACGTACGTAGTCTTGATCGTGGTGGTCGGCTACATGCTGCTGACCGTGACAGCGGACCTGGTCAACCCGATCAGGCTCTTTCAGTAGGAGAGACTCACATGACCGTCGGCCTGGGAATGCCGACTCCTCCAGCGCCGGTGCTAGCTCCGCGCCGCAAGACCCGCCAGCTGATGGTCGGAGACGTCGGCATCGGCAGCGACTATCCGATCGCCGTGCAGTCGATGACCACGACGAAAACCCACGACGTCAACGCGACCTTGCAGCAGATCGCCGAGCTGACCGCGACAGGCTGCGACATCGTGCGGGTGGCCTGCCCACGCCAAGAGGATGCCGACGCACTGCCCGAGATCGCGCGGCACAGCCAGATCCCGGTGATCGCCGACATCCACTTCCAGCCGAAGTACATTTTCGCCGCCATCGACGCGGGCTGTGCGGCGGTGCGGGTGAACCCCGGCAACATCAAGGAATTCGACGGCCGGGTGGCCGAAGTGGCGAAGGCCGCCGGTGCGGCAGGCACCCCGATCCGCATCGGCGTCAACGCCGGTTCGCTGGACAAGCGGTTCATGGAGAAATACGGCAAGGCCACCCCCGAGGCACTGGTCGAGTCGGCGCTGTGGGAGGCGTCGCTGTTCGAGGAGCACGGCTTCGGCGACATCAAGATCAGCGTCAAGCACAACGACCCAGTCGTCATGGTCGCGGCCTACGAACAGCTCGCCGCTCAATGCGACTATCCGCTGCACCTCGGCGTTACCGAGGCGGGCCCCGCGTTTCAGGGCACCATCAAGTCCGCGGTCGCGTTCGGCGCCCTGCTCTCCCGCGGCATCGGCGACACGATCCGCGTGTCGCTGTCGGCCCCGCCTGTCGAAGAGGTCAAGGTCGGCAACCAGATCCTCGAGTCGCTGAACTTGCGGCCGCGGTCGTTGGAGATCGTGTCGTGCCCGTCGTGCGGTCGGGCACAAGTTGACGTTTACACGTTGGCCAACGAGGTCAGCGCGGGCCTCGACGGGTTGGAGGTTCCGCTTCGCGTCGCGGTGATGGGCTGCGTCGTCAATGGTCCCGGCGAGGCGCGCGAGGCCGACCTCGGCGTGGCGTCCGGCAACGGCAAGGGGCAGATCTTCGTCAAAGGCGAAGTCATCAAGACCGTGCCCGAGGCGCAGATTGTCGAGACGCTGATCGAAGAAGCCTTGCGTATCGCGCAAGAGCGCGGCTCAGAGGCGAGCGGTTCACCGGTTGTGACCGTAAGCTGATATGCGGTAATTCCCCGCAGAAAGAGCGCCAATGTCGGCTCCGCCTCTCTTTCGCCTCGTCGACGAACGACGGGTGTCGGTGGTGCGTGACGCCGCGGCGGTGCGCCGTGTGCTCGACGCGGATGCGGTCGGCTGTTGCATGGTCGCGGCGCGGGTGGCCGACCACGGTATCGACCCTGCGGCGATCGGCGGCGAACTGTGGACGCGTCGCGGCGCGGACGAATCTCTTTGTTACGCAGGTGCAAACCTGATACCACTGCGCGGTGCCGGACCGGATCTGCACGCGTTCGCCGACAAGGCGATGGGCGTCGTGCGGCGCTGCTCGTCGGTGGTCGGCCGCGCCGAGTTGGTGATGCCGATGTGGCGCCGGCTCGAGCACTCGTGGGGGCCGGCTCGCGACGTTCGCGAGCACCAGCCGCTGATGGCAACGGCCGCGCGCCCGTCGTGCCCGGTGGACCCCGCAGTGCGTCGGGTGCGGATTGACGAACTCGAGCCCTATCTCGTCGCCGCGATCGACATGTTCATCGGCGAAGTCGGTATCGACCCGCGTATCGGCGACGGCGGACGCGGATACCGGCGGCGAGTCGCGGGACTGATCGCGGCCGGCCGTGCGTGGGCGCGATTCGAGCACGGCGAGGTGGTCTTCAAGGCCGAGGTTGGATCGCAGTCACCGGCGGTCGGCCAGATTCAGGGTGTTTGGGTGCATCCGGAACACCGGGGCCGCGGCCTGGGCGCCAGCGGCACCGCGACAGTGGTCGCGTCGATTGTCGACAGCGGCCGGATGGCCAGCCTGTACGTCAACGACTTCAACACCGTCGCGCGGGCGGCCTACGCGCGCGTCGGCTTCACCGAGGTCGGCACCTTCGCGACTGTCCTGCTGGACTGAAGCGCTTTCTGCGCCGAGACTGCGCACAGATCGCGATCCGGGCCAGATCCGCGATCTCCCCGCAGTTTCGGCGGTGCGCCTCCGCCGTTCGCCCGTGATCGCTTCGTAACATCTGTCTCAATGGCATCACTAGTCACACGAATTCTGGCGTCCGTCGTCCTCGCCACTGGGTTGTTGACGGCCTGCACACCCCGCCCCGACGGGCCCGCGCCCCTCGCCCAGCAGTTCTTCGCCGCGCTCGCCAAAGGAGACACTGCAGCGGCAGCCGCGCTCAGTGACAAGCCCGCGGACGCTCGCGCGGCGCTGAACGCCGCGTTCGCGGGCCTGCAGGCCGAGCACCTCGATGCGCAGGTTCTGAGCTCGAGCTTCAAGGACGACACCGGCAGCGTCGACTACCGCTACACGTGGCATCTACCGAAGAACCGGACCTGGACCTACGACGGTCGGCTGGCGATGATCCGCGAGGAGGGTCACTGGGAGGTCCGATGGACGCCGGCCGGAGTGCATCCAGAACTCGGTGAGCACCAGGTCTTGGCATTGCGTGCCGACCAGCCGCAGCGCGCCTCGGTCAACGAAGTCGGCGGCAGCGATGTGCTCAAGCCCGGATTCCTCTACCACTACCAGCTCGACGCGTCGCAGGCCGGCGAGCAGCTGATGCCGACCGTGCATGCCGTCGTTGACGCGCTGCGCCCGTTCGACAACACCTTCGACCCGCAGCGCCTCGCCGAGCAGGCCAGCGCGTCAACCCAGCCGGTGGACCTGATCACGCTGCGGCCCGACGACAACAATCGGGTGGCGCCGGCGATCAGCCATCTGCCCGGTGTCGTAGTGACCCTGCAGCCTGACCTGCTGCCCACGGACGACAACTTCGCGCCGGCTGTGGTCGCGGAGGTCAAGAAGACGGTGATAAGCCAACTCGAGGGCGAGGCCGGCTGGCGTGTGGTCAAGGTGAATCAGAACGGCGTCGAACTGGGCGTGCTCAACGAGGTGCCTGGCACGCCGGCGCCGTCGGTGTCGATCACGCTGGACCGGGCCGTGCAGAACGCCGCGCAGGGCGCGGTGAACAGGGTGGGCAAAGCAGCGATGATCGTGGTGATCAAGCCGTCCACCGGCGCGATCCTTGCGATCGCGCAGAATCCCGCGGCCGACTCACAAGGTCCGCTGGCCACTACGGGGATGTTTCCGCCGGGCTCGACGTTCAAGATGATCACTGCCGGGGCTGCGATACAGCGCGACATGGCCACGCCCAACACGATGCTGGGCTGCCCCGGCACCACCGAGATCGGGCATCGTGTCGTTACCAATTACGACGCCTTCGACCTCGGCGTCGTGCCGATGTCGCGGGCGTTCGCGAATTCGTGCAACACCACGTTCGCGGAACTCGCGAGCCGGATGCCGCCCACCGCGCTGCACGTCGCGGCCTCGAAGTACGGGATCGGGCGCGACTACGACGTCGCCGGCATTTCGACCGTGACCGGCTCGGTGCCACCGACCGTCAACTTGGCCGAGCGCACCGAGGACGGATTCGGGCAGGGCAAGGTGCTGGTGAGCCCGTTCGGGATGGCGCTGGCCGCTGCGACCGTCGCCGCCGGGAAAACCCCTGTGCCGCAACTGATTACCGATCGCCCGACGGGGGTCACCGGCGACCAGGCGGACATCACTCCGCAGATGCTCGACGGTCTGCGGCCGATGATGCGGCTCGTGGTCACCAACGGCACCGCCAAGGACATCGCGGGATCGGGCGATGTGCACGGCAAGACGGGGGAGGCCGAGTTCCAGGGCGGGTCGCACTCCTGGTTCGCGGGCTACCGCGGTGACATGGCGTTCGCGGCGCTGATCGTCGCGGGAGGCAGCTCGGAGTATGCGGTGCGGATGGTCAAGAGCATGCTCGCGCAGCTGCCGCCCGACTATCTGGCGTGATGGCATCGGGCGGTCGCGGTAACTTGATAGGAACCATGACTACCGGTGACCAGGCAATCGAGTTGCGCGTCTCGGACGCCGACCGCAACGGCACGCTGCGCCGGCTGGCCAACGCGCTGGCACTTGGGCTGATCGACATCGAAGAGTTCGACGAACGCTCGTCGCAAGTGTCGCGGGCGCGTACGCGGGGTGAGCTCGAAGGCGTGGTCGACGACCTGCCGGCGCCGGGTGCGATCGTCACTTCTGTCGCCGACCGCGTCGAGTTGCGCGGCTGGGCCGGATCGCTCAGGCGCCACGGCGAGTGGGCCGTACCCACGAGGCTTGCCCTCGTCCGCAGGCTCGGATCGGTCCAGCTCGACCTGACCAAGGCCCGCTTCGCCGGGCCCGTCGTCGTCATCGAACTCGACATGGTGCGCGGCTCGGTGGACATCCGACTGCCCGACGGCGCGAGCGCCTCGATCGACGACGTGACGGTCTACGGAGGAAGCGCCCGTGACCGGCGCAAGTCCCCGCCCGCCGAGGGCACGCCGCATGTGGTGCTGACCGGCCGGATGGTGTTGGGCTCGTTGAACATTCGCGGTCCGCGGCAGCGCGGCCCGACGCTCGCTCGGTTACGCCGCAACCCACGGCGCTAGCGAGCGCAAGGCCGCCCATCCCCGTGGGCGCTTGCCACGCATCGGCGGTGACAGCGGCTGAATCAGCACGATGTCGTCGCTCCAGATCGACTCGTGCCGATCCAGATTGGGCTCGCGCCACACATCGGCAAAGGTCTTTGCGAACGCAGCTGCGAACTGCTCGTCGACATAGTCGGTCATGGCCTGTTTTTCATCCCCTCCAACATCTTGAACACCACGGTCGCGACTTCGCCGGCCGCGACGTCTGGGTTCTCGGCGGCGGCGATGAACAGGACGGCGTTGCAGTACAGGCTGAACAGCAGATCCGCCGTCGCCTCGATGGGCACATCGGCGACCTCACCGTCGCGGATCGCCTCTTCGAGCAAGCCTCGGATGAACGGCAGCGCCAATTCCTCGTCGATCTCCCGGACCCGGTCCCACCCGAGCGCACCCATGACCTGACGTAGCAGCGCGCGGGCGTCGGCGTCGGCGACGTAGGCGTGCAGGAAAGCGCGCGTGACCGCTTGCGCCCGTTCCCAAGCGGTACCCGAAGGGGAGAGGACCGCAAATGCCGCCTGCATCACCGACTGCTGGCTGGCACGAAAAACCTCGGTGAAAATCTGCTGCTTGTCGCTGAAGTGGTGATACACGGCGCCCTTACTCGACTCTGAACTGCGGGCGATGTCGTCGATCGAAGTGGCAGCGAAGCCTTTGGTGACGAACAGTGCCTTTGCCGCATCCAGCACAGCTGTGCGGGTGAGCTCGGCGTACATCGCACGGCGGCCGGTCTTGACGTCGCTCATAGACCAGAGCATACTCACAAACTATTAGTCGGTGAAAGATCCGTGGTCGGTTGGAGGATGTCGCGTGTTAGCGCAGTGGAACGACGAACTTGAATGCACCCGCGAGCGATTGGTCCGGGACGTGGCGGCGCTCACCGGTTTCGACCGTCGCGCCACGGGACGGGGAGAGGCCGACTCGGCGCGGCGGATCGCGCGACGTCTGCAGCAGATCGGTGCTGACGACGTGCGCGTCTCGACGTTCCGCAGCCAGTCCTCTTGGGGACCGGCACACCTCACACACCTCGCGGTTGGGATTGCGGCCGCGGCGCTACCCGGGCCGATAGCGCGAGTTGCGGGCGCGGCCGTCGCCGGCTCGTATGAGATGGAGGTCTCCGGCCGCAACCAGTGGGTGCGCCGTTTCCTTCCGGCCGGTCAGGGCACGTCCGTGGCGGCACGCATCCCAGCCGCCGCCACACCTCGACGCACCGTCGTGCTCGTCGCACATCACGATGGGGCACACACCGGGCTCGTTTGGCATCCGGCGACCGTTGCGGGCAGTCGATACCTGGCCCGCCGCACCGGCTATGCCATGCCCAGCCACCTGCCGGCGCTGACCGCGATGGCCGCCAGCGCAGTGCCGTCGCGATGGGGCCGCGCCTTCGCCGTCGTCGTCCTCACTGCGACCGCGGCACTGACATTGCAGTCAATGCGCAGTCCCACGACTCCCGGCGCGAATGACAATGCCTCTGGTGTGGCCGTGGTCCTTGAGCTCGCGCGAAGGTTCATTCGAAAGCCGTTGCCGCACACGGAACTACTTCTGGTATTCCCCGGCGCGGAGGAGGTCGGCAACACCGGCATTCGCGCGTGGCTTCGGGCACGCCGCCCGGCGCTGGAGCCCGAATCGACGCTCGTGATCAACCTCGATGCCGTCGGCAGCAGTGGCCACTTGGCCGTCGCGCAGCGCGAAGGCCTCACCAGCCGACTCGGTGAGCAGGATGTCAGCATGGCGCTGAACGCTGCCGCCGAACTCGGTATCACGTTGCAACCCATCGGTATCCCCAACACCACTGACGGTGCGGTGCTGAAACGCTCTGGGCTGCCGACCATTTCGCTGTTGTCGAGTGCAGACGGCTGGATAAGCCATCTTCATCGCGACTCAGATTGCATCGAGAACGTCGACTGGCGAACCGTCGAGGACGCCGTCTGTCTCACCGAGCACCTCGCAGTTCGCTGGAACGAGGACGCACGATGACCTCGAAGCGCCTCATCGTTGCGCAGCATGGCCGGGTGCTCACGGTCGAATTCCGCAATCCGCCAAGGAATTTCTTCGACGAGCAAATGAGCATCGAGCTCGACGAGTTCACCAGGTCGCTGCGCGGCAAAGACGACGTCGGTGCCGTCGTTTTCACCGGGCACGCGGCGTCCTACGTCACCCATTTCGATGTGCCCACCCTCGTCCGCGGGACCCGCTCGGTGAGTTTCCGCATTCCCTACCGACCGGGCCGCATCGTCGCGGCGGCCGCCGGCCTGGCCACCCGTATTCGGGCGATGGACCGCATCATGCGGCACACGCCCGCCCGCGACGTGGTGTTCATGGCACGCGTCTACGCGAGCCTGGATCGGCTCAACCGCTCGGACAAGGCCGTCGTCACCGCGGTCAACGGCCTCGCGCTGGGAATGGGATGTGTATTCGCGCTGGCCTGCGACGTGCGGCTGATCAGTGAGGACCAGCAGATCGGTCTTCCCGAATCCGCCTTAGGCATGCTCGCCGGGGCCGGCGGTGCTCACCGCTTGACCCGCATGATCGGTACCGGTCGGGCCGCGGAGTTGCTTCTCGACGGACGGTGGCTCACCGCCCAGCAGGCCGTCGAACTCGGCCTGGTCCATCGGGCGGTGCCGCGGCACGAACTGCAAGGCGAGGCCCACCGCGTAGCAGAACGTCTGGCCGCACGCTCGCCGGTCGTCCGCCGCGAGATCAAGCGGGCGGTATACGGCGACGGGCGTCGCTGGCCCATGCGGGAAGCCGCCGGCCTCATCGCCACGCTGACCAGTCCGGAGGCCAGACGCCAGCTCGCCTCCTACGAGAGCTACCTCGCCGAGCATCACGAGAATCTGACGGACGAGGTGATCATCGACGGCTGGCATCGACTTCTCGACAATCGCCCCGCGCTTGCGCGCATCGGGTGATTCGAACTCGACCGACTACCCTGTGGTCATGCCGGTCCGTTCCGCACTGCGATCGGGCACGCTGTCGCCGACGCGTGCCGTGCCGTCGGCGATCCCGCGACCCGAATACGTCGGCAAACCCACCGCGCGAGAAGGCAGCGAGCCGTGGGTGCAGACGCCGGAGGTGATCGAGCAGATGCGGATCGCGGGGCGCATCGCCGCGGGCGCTTTGGCCGAGGCCGGTAAGGCCGTCGCGCCCGGCGTCACCACCGACGAGTTGGACCGCATCGCCCACGACTACATGGTCGACCACGGTGCATACCCATCAACCTTGGGCTACAAGGGTTTTCCGAAGTCGTGCTGCACGTCGCTGAACGAGATCATCT
>DATBFF010000069.1:0-2176 GCA_036558625.1 Mycobacterium sp.
TCGTCGGCGAAGTCGACGGTGCCGACGACCTGCGAGCGCAAGTCGACGTCGGTGACGAACGGGGTGGCGAACGACGACGCCTCGGCCCATCCGTACAGGCGCTGCGACGAGTCGGCGGTGCGCTTGACCGCCCAGTCCAGCCCGCCGTTGCCGAGCATCCAATCCAGCTGCTCGGCCAGCAGCACCAGCGTGCCGATCGCCGGTGTGTTGTAGGTCTGGTCCTTGCGGCTGTTCTCGATGGCGATCGGCAGCGACAGGAAGTCGGGGACCCAACGCCCGGAAGCGGCGATGGATTCGATGCGTTGCAGTGCCGCCGGGCTCAGTAACGCCAGCCACAGTCCGCCGTCACCGGCGAAATTCTTCTGCGGCGCAAAGTAATACGCATCGGCGTCGGCCACGTCGACCGGCAGGCCGCCCGCGCCTGAGGTGGCGTCGATCAGAATCAACGCGTTCTCGGACCCTTCGGGCCGGCGCACCGGCACCGCCACCCCGGTCGAGGTCTCGTTGTGCGCCCAGGCGATCGCGTCGACCGACGGGTCCGACCGCGGCTGCGGCGCGCTCCCGGGCTCGGCCTTGTCGATGATCGGCTCGCCGACGAAAGGATTCTTTTCCACCGCGCCGGCGAACTTCGCGCTGAACTCGCCGTACGCGAGATGCAGCGAGCGCTTGTCGATCAACCCGAACGCCGCGGCGTCCCAGAACGCGGTAGTGCCGCCGTTGCCCAACACCACCTCGTAGCCGTCGGGCAGCGAGAACAAATCGGCGAGTCCCTTGCGGACACGGCCGACGAGGTTCTTGACCGGCGCCTGGCGGTGCGACGTGCCGAACAGCGGCGCGGCCGTCGTCGCCAGGGTCTGGAGTTGCTCGGGACGCACCTTCGACGGACCTGATCCGAACCGGCCGTCCTTCGGCTTGATCGAGTCGGGAATCGTGAGCTGGTTGTCGGCCATGAGCCCTAGGTTAGTGATCACCTCTCTGCCGCTGACTACGGCACCGGGATCCGGAACACTTCGTCGCTGTCGGTCACATACACGACACCACCCGGCCCGGGCGCTATGCCAAACATGCTCGTGCCGGTGCCCAAAATCTTGTCGGGTTCGCTACGGCCCGGCTTGAGCGCGCGAATGTCGCCGCTACCAACTCCGTAGATCGTTCCACCGGCGTCGACAGCGATCGTCGTGCCCACATCGGGCAGCACCGTCTTCTGCCCGTTGCGCGCGATCTTCACGACGTACCACTGGTAGTCGCTTTCCTCTTGAACCTTCTGGACGACGATGTACATATTCGCGTAGGAATCAACGGCGAAACCGCCGCTGTTATGAGCGAATGCGGTGTAGCAACCCGCAATTGACGTCTCTGGGGATTCCGGCGATGTAAAGCCAGACTTGCGAGAGATCTGGCAATTATCGTTCTTCGGACCTTTGCCGGTATCGGTTGCGTACTGGATGTACAACTCGCCGTCCGATCCGACCGCGACATCTTCGGGACCCTTGCCGGACAACGGGACGCTCGTGGCTTCCGACGTCGCAGTGTCGATGCGCCACAACCGTGGGCTCGTGTCGACTGTCTTGTTGGTGTCGTTGTCGTAATAGCTGTCCTCTTGAACGACGTAGAGATTGCCTTTGTCATCGGTGGCGAGATCACTGAAGCCGGCCTCATTGGCCTGAGATCTGAGGAGTTCCTGCTGACTGCTCGAATTCGCATCGAGTTTCAAGACGCGATCGGGGCCGCCGATTGGGGAGTCGATGACGTAGACCGCCCCAGTTAAATCGGCAGCGATGCTGTACGCGCTTTCGAGGCCGGAGAACCCCAGGCGCACCGCGTCGGGGTTCTTCGGCGGGCCGTCATCTCCCACAAAGTTGTAAATCGCGAAAGCCGCCACGGCTAGAAGCGCAACCACTACCGGGATGGCGATGAACCACTTTCGCCGCGACCGGCGCGTCTTGGTTTTCGCGGCAGCGGACTGTTCGTCGTCGAGCCACAATTGCCACCCAGGCGGGGGCGGTGGCCAGGAGGCGTCCGGTCTCCAGCCCTCCGGCGGCTGCCAGCCTTTGGGAGGCTGCGGCCAGTTCGGCGGCGGATTGATTCGCATGTGTTTGGCCCTTTGCGGCGTTGTCACGGATCGGTTGGCCGGGCCAGACTACAAGCTCAGTTAGCTGCACAGTCGTCCGAACAG
>DATBFF010000070.1:0-20027 GCA_036558625.1 Mycobacterium sp.
GTCATCCGGTTGTCTCCTCTTCGCGCAAGCGGCTCATCTGTTTGTTTCCTCTTCGCGCAAGCGGCTCATCGGTTTGTCTCCTCTTCGCGCAAGCGGCTCATCGGCCCGCCTCCCGGAATGCGACGGTCATCCCGGCCGTCAGCAGCGCCGGGCTGGGCCGGTCGATGTCCCACAGTGTCTCGTCGGTGTGCCCGATCAACTGCCAGCCCCCAGGGGTCTCACGCGGGTAGACGCCGCTGAATTCGCCTGCCAGGGCGACGGATCCGGCGGGTACCCGGGTTCGCGGCTCGTCGCGGCGGGGCACGGCCAGCCGCGGGTCGCCGCCGACCAGATACGCGAAACCGGGGACGAATCCGCCGAACGCCACCCGCCACGGCGCACCGGTGTGCGCGGCGACGACGCCGGCCGCACCGAGACCGGTGATGCGGCCCACCTCGTCGAGATCGGCGCCGTCGTAGACGACGCCGATGGTGAGATCGACACTGCCGGTGACGACTTCCCCGTCGGCGACGACACGGAGCTTTTCAATGCGCTGGCGGGTGGCCGGCAGGTAGCGAGCACCGTCCACCTTGACCATCACGGTGCGTGACGCGGGCACGATGTCGGTCACGCCGAGCAGATCGGCCTCGCGCAGCGCCGCGGTCCACGCGAGCACGTCGGCGGTGCTCTCACATTGCAGCAACAGGGCGTGATCGCCGTAGTCGAGGATCTTCAAATCCGTTGCGACACTCATCTACCCACCGTATGCCCGGATTTGGCGGCCGGCACTTAGATGAGGGCACTGCCAGAGCTGCCTTAATGAAGTCTCACTCCGCAGGTACATACGTCGGCTCGCGCCGTTTGATGTAGGCGATCACCCGGTAGGTGATCGGCAAGACGACCACCTCGACGAGCGTCTTGTACACCCAGCCCAGGATGACGTAGCTGATGAAGTCGTGAGCGGTGGTGATGCCGATGGCCGGCGCGGCGATGCTGCAGAACACCACGGTGTCGGCGAGCTCGCCCACGATCGTCGAGCCGATGAGGCGAACCCACATGTGCTTTTCCTTGGTGCGCGCCTTGATCCGCACCACCACCCATGAGTTGAGGGTCTGCCCGCAGACAAACCCGGCGAGGCCCGCGATGATCAGCTGGGTCGACGCACCGACCACTGATCGCAGCGCCGCCTGGTTGGTGTAGTTCGCCACAGCGGGCATAAAGATCGTGATCCAAAAGGCAAGGGCCGCAATGGCTTGCATCGTGAAGCCCACGTAAATGGCGCGGCGGGTGGCACGGAATCCGTAGACTTCGGACAGCACATCGCCGATCACGTACGTGAGGGGGAACAGGATGAATCCGCCGTCGGTGACGATCGACCAGTTGCCGACGATCGGGCCGAACGCGATCCCCTTGGTTGCGGTGATGTTGCTGATCAGCAGAAGGCCGGTGAACGCGCCGACGAGCATCGGGTAGTACTTCGAACCGGTCGACGCAAAGCCGACGGTGGCTTCTTCGTGGGTGCGGTGCTCGTCGACGGTCACGTGATGACTTTGGCGATCATCGGCGGCAGCGTATCCGCGACGAAGGGCAGGCTCAGTGGAGACGAGAATGCGATCGCGCCGGCGAGATCCTTGCCGGTGAACACGTTTCGCTTGCTCGCAGTCGACTTCAGTTGCGCGAACGTGGGATCGGCGACCAGCGCCGCCTGCTGCTCGTCGCTGTCGGTGGTCCAGATCAGCACATCGGCCGCATCGAGAGCGTCGACGGCTTTGTCGCGCGGGATCAGGGCGCGGTTGTCGTCGACGCCGAATTGGCCGATGCCGTCGGGCATCACGAAGCCCATCTGAGTCAAAAAGCCGGTGCGCCACCCGAGCGTCGCCACCAGGTTGTCCGTCACGAAGCTGCCCTGCAGCAGCAGGGCCTTTTTGTCCTTGAATTGCGAGTGCGCGTCGGCCACGTCGGTGAGCTTGTTCTCCGCCTGGCTGATCAGCGACTTCATCTTGTCCGCCTGGAACACCGCCTGCCCGATCGTGGTGGCCTGCTCTTTCCACGGTTCGAAAAACGCCGAGTCGGAGGTCTGGGGAATGGTCGGCGCGATGGCTGTCAATCGGTTGTAGCTGTCCTGGTCGACGCCGGCGTTGACGGCGACGATCAGGTCCGGCTTGAGCGCTTTGATCTTGTCGAAGTCGAAGCCGTCGTCGAGCGAGAGCACCGCCGGCCGCGCCGACCCGAGCTTGGGCTGCGCCCACGGCCACACGGCGAAGGGTTGGTCGCCCCACCAATTCGTGACGGCGACCGGCACGACTCCCAGGGCCAGCAGGTCGTCCTGCTCGGTCAGGCCGGCACTGACGACCCGCTTCGGCGGCGCGGCGATGGTGGTTTCGCCAAACTGGTGCTTGATGGTCACATCCGACGGCTGTCCCGTCGTCGTCTTGTTCCCCGACGAGCAAGCCGCGACCGTGACCAGCCCCGCTGCGCCTGCCACCCCGAGAAAAGCGCGCCTGGTGAGCGATTGCATCCCGGTGAGATTAGCCCGCGGCGCTAGTGGTGCGAAACGGATTCTCGACGCGACGTCTCATGCTCGGGGCTGACTGCGCTCTATGCGGCGGACTTTTCGAGTACGTGCACGCCGCAAGCCGAGCCCAGGCCGATGACGTGGGCCAGACCGACCTTCGCGTTCTCGATCTGCCGGTCGCCGGCTTCGCCGCGCAGATGGTGGCAGACCTCCCAGATGTTCGCGATGCCGGTCGCCGCGATGGGGTGGCCTTTGGACTCCAGGCCGCCCGACACGTTCACCGGTGTCGATCCGTCGCGCCATGTGGCACCGGATTTGAAAAACTCTGCGGCACCGCCCTCTTCGCACAACATCAAATTGTCGTAGTGCACCAACTCCGCGGTGGCGAAGCAGTCGTGCAGCTCGACGAGATCGAGATCGGCCGGGCCGACGCCGGCTTGTTCGTACGCGGTCTTGGCCGCACGGCGGGTGAGTGTGTTGACGTTCGGCAACACCTGGCAGCCTTCCTCGTAGGGGTCGGTGGTCAGCACCGACGCCGACACTTTGACCGCCCGCCGCTGTTGCTGCTGCGACAGTGACTTGAGTGTCTCGCCGTTGCACACCACCGCCGCGGCCGCGCCGTCACAGTTGGCCGAGCACATCGGCCGGGTGTTCGGGTAGGCGATCATGACGTCGTTCATGATCTCCTCCAGCGTGAACTTCTTCTGATATGCGGCCAACGGGTTGAGCGTCGAGTGCGCGTGGTTCTTCTCGCTGATCTTCGCGAACAGCTCGAAGCTCGCGCCGCCGTATTTGTGGTCGTACTCCATGCCGATCTGAGCGAACACTCCCGGCATCGTCTCGGTGCCGATCCGCCCGTCGACCGGCACCACCGCGCCGTAGCGACCGGACGGCGTCCACGTCTGCGCGTCGTCGCGCTTTCGTCCGCCGGCGCCGAGAAGGCCTGCGCCGGCGAGCTTTTCGACGCCGACCGCCAGGCCATAGTCGACCTCGCCCGCCTTGACGGCCATGATCGCTGTCCGCAGTGCCGTCGCACCGGTGGCGCACGCATTGGCGACGTTGTACACCGGGATTCCGGTCTGGCCGATCTGTTTCTGCAACTGTTGGCCGATGCCCGCGCTCGCGTTCATCAGGTTGCCCGCTGCGATCACGCCGATGTCGGCCATCGTGACCCCGGCGTCGGCGAGGGCCCCCGTTGCGGCCTCGGCAGCCAGGTCGACGGCGTCGAGATCGAGGTGCTTTCCGAACTTGGTCATCGTGATACCGAGGATCCAGACCTCGTCGCTGGCGCTCATTTTCGGTTCTCCTTACTCGGCGGGCTCGAACGCGAACCCGATGGCTTCATTGCCTTCGGAGTCTTCTCCGAGTGGATACGTCGCGAGACGCACTTCCATTCCGGTGCGGACCTGTTCAGGATCCGGCTCGACATTGGTCATGTTGGCGCGGACCTGCGTGCCGTCGCAGTCGACGACGCACGCCACGAACGGCGTGGGGATGCCAGGCGCGGCGAAGGTGACGATCGTGAACGCCCGCACTGTGCCCTCGGTGGCGATCGGCACCGTCGTGAACTCGGTGGCGAAGCACTTGGCGCACGCGTTTCGCCGGTCGAAGAACCGGGCACCGCAGCTCTTGCACTCGTGCGCGACGAGATGCGCCGCGCCGTCGTCGAGCACCAGGTAGTCAACCATCGGTATCTGCTTCGCCATGCGTCGACTCTAGCCGCGCACCCAATGTGGCCCGACGTGCCCTTGCTCCGCCTATTGGTCTTCGCGCAAGCGGCTCATCCACGGGTTGTAATCGGCAAGCAGCTCCTCCTGCGGCGGCCGCTGCCCCTCCGGCACATGCTGAAGGTTGATTCGGATCCGGTACCAGATCGAGCTCGGACCGCGCATGCCGTCGACAAGCACGTCGGCCGGTTGCAGGTTCTCCGCGGCGTCGGGATGCCTTGCGCGCCAAGTGTCCAACGCCGCCAACGCCTCGTCTTTGGTCTTGGTGCGCGCGACTTCGATCAGCGGCATCGTCGATTGACGTCGTCCGGTTCCCTTGGGCGGCTTCTCCGCTGGGCCCAGCCGCTCGGCAAGTTCCAGCAGCGCCTGCAGCGAGCCTGCCGCGTCGTCCATGTCCTCCCACGGGTCGCCGATTTCGGCGAACCGATCAGGCATCGTGTCCACGGTGAACGCCTCCGGCCGGCAGCCGGCGACCTCATCCCAGCGCAACGGCGTCGACACCCGCGCGTCGGGAGTAGCGCGCACCGAATACGCCGAGGCCGTCGTGCGGTCTTTCGCATTCTGGTTGAAGTCGACGAACACGCCCTCGCGTTCTTCTTTCCACCACCGGCTCGTCGCCAGGCCCGGCGCGCGTCGCTCCACCTCCCGGGCCACCGTTTCCGCGGCCAGACGCACCTGCCGGTATGGCCACTGCGGCACGATCCGTGCATAGATGTGGAAGCCCCGCGACCCCGACGTCTTCGGCCAACCGGTCAGCCCCTGGTCGGCGAGCACCTCGCGGACCACCAACGCGACGTCGACGATCTGCTCCCATGTCACCCCGGGCACCGGGTCGAGGTCGATGCGCAGCTCGTCGGGGTGGTCGAGATCGCCGGCGCGCACGGGGTGCGGGTTGAGATCGACACAGCCGAGGTTCACCGCCCAGGCCAAGCCGGCGGCGTCGTGGATCACCGCCTCCTTGGCCGACGTGCCCGAGGCGTACTTCAGCTCGGCGACTTCGACCCAGTCCGGTCGCTTCTGTGGCGCGCGCTTCTGGAAGATCGCCTCTTCGGTCAGCCCTTTGACGAACCGCTTGAGAATCATCGGCCGGTCCGCGACGCCGCGCAGCGCCCCGTCTGCCACCGACAGGTAGTAGTGGATCAAGTCGAGCTTGGTGCGGGCGGGATGCCTGTCGCCGCCGGGAAAGACGACCTTGTCGGGATGGGTGATCGCGACCCGACGCCCGGCCACCTCCAACGTGTTCGGGCCCGGCATGGCTCCATCATTGCCTCCCCCGGTGAGACGCGCGTCACATAGGGTGGGGCCATGGCAACGCTGAACCCCGTTGAGCTGGTGACACAGGCTGTCGCGAAGGCTCGCCAGTACGCCGACCGCGGCACGGCCGAATTGCACTACGTGCGAAAAATGTTCGAGTCCGGGGCGCTGAAGCTGGAGTCGCCCGCTGCCATGGCCGCGATGGCCGCCGACATTGCGCGGTGGGGCGAGATCGGGATGATCCCGTCAGTCAACGCCCGCCGGACGCCGCACCGCGTCGCCGTACACGACGACGAGGGATCACTGACATTCCGCGAGCTCGACGACGCCGTGAACGCCGTCGCCAACCGCATGGTCGAGATGGGTGTGGTGGGTGGCAACGGTGTCGCGATCCTGGCGCGCAACCATCGCTGGTTTTTGGTCGCGAACTACGCGTGCGCGCGAGTGGGCGCCCGCACGATCCTGCTCAATACCGAGTTCTCGGGTCCGCAGATCTCCGACGTCGCCGATCGTGAGAGCGCGCGGCTGCTGATCTACGACGACGAGTACTCGGCTGCGGTGTCGCAAGCGAACTTCGAGCTCGGCAAGCTGCGAGCGTTCGCCGAAGACGGCTCGGGCTCAGATGGCGACCAGATCCTTGCCGACGTGGTCAAGCACGGCAGCAAGGAGCCCGCGCCGAAGCCGTCGCGGCATGCGTCGCTGGTGATTTTGACGAGCGGCACCACAGGAACACCCAAGGGCGCCACCCGCGGTACCCCGCCCACGCTCGCGCCGATCGGCGGAATTCTGTCGCACGTGCCGTTCAAGGCGGGCGAGGTGACCGCACTGCCGTCGCCGATGTTCCACGCATTGGGCTACCTGCACGCGACGATCGGGATGGCGCTGGGCTCGACGCTGATCTTGCGGCGCAAGTTCCGGCCTCTGACTGTCGCCGAGGACATCGAAAAGTACCGGGCGACAGCTCTTGTCGTGGTACCGGTGATGCTGTCGCGGATGCTCGACGCGCTGGACTCAGCTGATCGCGGCTATGACCTGACGTCGCTGCGGATCGTGTTCGTGTCGGGCTCGCAGCTGGGTGCTGAGCTGGCGACGCGGGCGACGAAGCGGCTCGGGCCGGTGCTCTACAACCTGTATGGGTCAACCGAGATCGCGTTCGCGACGATCGCGCGGCCGAAAGACTTGGACATCAACCCGGCGACCGTCGGCCCGATTGTCAAGGGCGCCAAGGTGCGTATTCTCGACGAGAACGGCAAGGAGGTGCCGCAGGGCGAGGTTGGCCGTATCTTCGTCGGCAACTTCATGCCATTCGAGGGTTATACAGGTGGCGGGGGCAAGCAGATCATCGACGGGTTGCTGTCGTCAGGGGACATGGGTTACTTCGACGACAACGGCCTGCTGTACGTCACGGGCCGCGACGACGAGATGATCGTGTCCGGTGGCGAGAACGTGTTCCCGGCCGAGGTTGAGGATCTGATCAGCGGGCACCCTGAGGTGATCGAGGCGACTGCGATGGGTGTCGAGGACTCCGAATATGGCGCGCGGCTGCGGGCTTTTGTTGTGAAGCAGCAGAATTCGGGTCTCGACGAGGAAGCCGTGAAGCTCTACGTCAAGGAACACCTGGCTCGCTACAAGGTGCCGCGCGAGGTGGTCTTCCTCGAAGAGCTACCGCGCAACCCGACGGGCAAGATCCTCAAGCGCGAACTGCGAAAGATCGGCGGCGACTAGCCGCCAGCGCGCTCGAGGCGGTCGAAGATTGCGCTCACGGTCGTGATCTAGTCAAAACCACAGCCCTGGACGCAATTTTGGTCTGATCACATCGCGGATTTGCCATGCATCTGCGGGCATGGCCGCATATTGTCCGCGCAGATTGCAGCAGCGGTCGTGGATTTGCCGAAATCGCGACCGTGAGTGCAATTTCGGCGCTGACGCCGCGCCGGCCTACGGGTCGCGGGGCAGGCCGAGCAGCCGCTCGGCGATGATGTTCAGCTGCACCTCTGACGTGCCGCCGTAGATCGTCGTCGCCCGGCTGGCCAGCAGCTGCTGAGCCCACTTGCCCTGCTCGGTGCCCTCGTCGCCGATCGCGCCGTCGACCCCGAACGACGACACCCCGAACTCCCCATAGCCCTGGCTGGTGCGCATCGACAACAGCTTCGACACGGCCGCCGACGGCATCGGGTCGTAGCCGGCCAAGGTCAGCAACGTCGACCGCAGGTTCAGCACCTTCGCAGCGTGCCCCTCGGCGATGAGTTGCCCCGCCCGGTTCTGCGCCAGCTGGTCGAAGTGACCCTCGCGCATGAAATCGACCAATCCGTTGAGGTTCGCCAGGAACGGCGCCTCGCTGCTGCCGATCGAAACCCGTTCGGCTGTCAGAGTGTTGCGGCTGACCTCCCAGCCGCGGTTGACCTCGCCGACCACACAGTCGTCAGGCACGAACACGTCGTCGATGAACACGGTGTTGAACATCGCGTTGCCGGTCAGCTCGCGCAGCGGCCGCACGTCGACGCCGTCGCTGGACATGTCCAGCAGGAAGTACGTGATGCCATTGTGCTTGGGCGCGCTTGTGTCCGTTCTTGCCAGCAGCGCGCCCCAGTGCGACACCTGCGCGGCCGTTGTCCAGATCTTCTGACCGGTGATCCGCCAGCCGCCGTCGACCTTGGTGGCCTTGGTCGTCAGGCTCGCCAGGTCCGATCCCGCGCCGGGCTCGGAAAACAGCTGACACCAGATCATTTCGCCGCGGAACGTCGGCGGCAGGAACCGCTGCTTCTGCTCCTCGGTGCCGAACGCGACGATCGAGGGCACCAGCCACGCCGCGATGCCGAGGTTCGGCCGCCGGACCCGGCCGGTCGCGAACTCCTGCTGGATGATGATCTGCTCGACGGGGCTGGCCGAGCGTCCCCACGGCTTGGGCAGGTGCGCCGCCACCCAGCCGCCTTCGGCGATCGCGGCGGTGCGCTCCTCGCGTGGAATCGCTTTCAGCGCAGCCACTTCCGCGCGGATCTCGTCGCGCAGCTTCTCCGTGTCGGGGTCGAGGTCGATGTCGACTTTGCGCATCCCCGTACCGGTCGCGGTGTCCACGACCAACTGCGGGTACTCGGAGGCCCGGCCGAACGCGGCGACGATTCCCAGTGCACGCCGGTAGTAGACGTTGGTGTCGTGCTCCCAGGTGAAGCCGATGCCGCCGTGCACCTGGATGCACTCCTGCGCGCAGTGTTGCGCGGCCGCCGGCGCGAGCGTCGCCGCCACCGCGGCCGCGAATTCTGCTGCGGACTCCGGGTTTTCGAGTCCCTCGTCGATTGCACGCGCAGCGTCCCACACTGCGGCCACGGCTCGCTCGGTGTCGGCGGCCATCTCGGCGCACTTGTGCTTGATGCCCTGGAACTGCCCGATCGGCCGGCCGAACTGCTCGCGGATCTTCGCGTACGCCGCGGCGGTGTCGGTGGCCCAGCGGGCGACGCCGACGGCCTCTGCGGACAACAGCGTCGTCACCAAGGCCCGCGCAGCGGCCACATTGAGCGAATTCAGCACCCGGCCGGCGGGCACCTCGACGGCGTTCGCGCGGACGTGGGCGACGGGCCGCAGCAAATCCACGCTCTTGACCGGCTCGATCTCGAGCGCCGAGTCGTTCTGGCCGGCGTCGATCACCACCCACTCCGTGCCGCTGGTGTCCGGGTCCAGACCGGCGACCGGCAGTACCAGCAGCGACGCTTGCGCGGCCGACGGCACCGAGCGCGCTTCGCCGCGGATCACCAGGGTGTCGCCCTGCCGGGTCGCCGTCAGGGACGACTCCAACGCGTAGGCGGCGATGCTCGCGCCGGACGCCAAATCGCCAAGCACCTTCGCCTCCGGATCGTGGGCGGAAATCAGCGCGCTGGCGATCGCCGACGGCACGAACGGGCCGGGGACCGCGCCGCGGCCGAACTCGGCGATGACGACGGCAAGCTCGAGGATTCCGAAACCCTGCCCTCCGACGGATTCGGAAAGGTGAACACCGTGCAGACCCTGCTCCGCTGCGGCCTTCCAGTACGGCGGGGGATTCTCGACGGGCGTTTCCAGCGCTTCGTGCAGCACTTCTGACGGAGCGACCCGTTCGACCAGTGCACGGACGGAGTCGGCGAGGTCCTTGTGTTCGGGCGTGATCGCGATAGGCATGTTGGGCGTCCCCGTTCCCTCGAATAACCGGTGGGTTGGGAAGGAGGTTACCGTGAGCGGCGATGGCGCCGGCACATGACCGCGTCGACCCGATTCACGCCTCGAGGATGACCGCTTCGTAGAGGCCCAGGAGTGCGTCCGCCGACGCGTCTAGGCCGTTCGGGTCGGAGATGTCGTCGGTCTGCGGGATCACCGTTGTGTCGGTCGGCCCGGCCCACACCGGCGAGCAGTACCCCTGACCACCCTCGGCGAGTAGCTCCGTAAGCGCGGCGAACATCGACTCCGGCCGCGACAGCCGTGTCCACAGCGCCGTCGTCACCGCGGGCCCAGCCGGCACGTCCACGCCGAGTTTTCGCGCGACGAGCATCTGCCGAAATGCCGCAATCGACGCCGACACGCCCCAGCCGTCGAGCTGCCTGTCGATGCTCGCCACCGACACGCTGCCGTCGAAAGTCATTCCGCGCCTGCGGAAGTGGCTGGCGCCGACCAGCGCGAACACGTCGTCGACGAGCACGACGGTCGACCGAATCGCAGACCACCGCCCCGGGAAGCCCACCGGTGAGAATGCGATCACCCGGCCCGGCGCATCCTGGCTCAGCTTGGTGATCGCGGCGGCACGCTGTGCGAACGCCGCGCGCATCCAGTTCGCCTTCGTCGGCGTGAAATCCGGCAGCCGCGGCACGCAGATCACCACCTTTAGCCGCTGCACTGCGGTCAGCCGCTGGTCGAGCAGCGCCACCAGGTCCAGTCCGCCGTCGTTGCCGAACGATGTGGCCGAGAACGCAGGCCCCTCGATGTAGACGTAGTCCTCGGCCTGGGCGATGGCGCGCGCCAGCGACAGAAGCGCCTCGTGCTGTCCGTTGCTCGCAGTCTGGCTCTCGCGCTCCAATTCGGTCAGCAGCTGCTGCTCGTTGGCCACCGTCACCATCGGCGCCGGCACGCCGATCTGGGCGGCGATCGCGTTCACCGCGTTCTGCACCGTGTCACCCGGGGTCGGTGCCGGCAGCAGCGACAGTTCCGGGCTGTCGACGAACGGCGCGACGGTCTCGAGCATCGCCCCCGCCACCGTGCCGGTGGTGTCCGCCGCCGGTGGCGACCAGTTGTTGCCGTCGGTGACCGCGAGCCAGCCGAACGCCCCCGCGCCGAGCGGAAGGATCGGCTCGGCCCGCTTGAGCGTGTGCAGCGCGAGGTCATAGCCGAGCGCGCCGCCGACCTGAACGCCGCTCGCGAAGACATCAGGTCCGGCCGGGTTCCCCGGATCGGCGAGTTCTGCTCGCGCACTTCGGGTTTCCCAGGTCCATCGCCCACCGCTGAGCACCGCCTGCCACACGTACCGCGGATCGGCGGTGCCTGCCGTGCCCAGCGCGAGGATCGTCTCGAACCGCGCCTGCGTCGGCAGGTGCGGCCCTATCCGCGGCGGCGACGCCTCGTTGGCGAGCTTGCGCACCGCGTCGAGGATGGTGCTCGGCGTCGGCCCTGGCGCTGGTGGCGGCGCGGGTATCCCGAACACCGTCACCGGCGCCACGGCCGTGACGCCAAGCGCGCCGGTCGCGGCGGCCACCACGGGCGTGGTGAGGAATGCGGTGCCGCCGAATTGAGCCAGTGTGCCCGTCCACGTCTCCACGGGCGCGTTCTGCGGGTGCAGTTGTACCGAGCCGACGGTGCGGCGGCTGCCGTCGCGACCCGTCGCGACGATGTCGACGGTCAGGGGATCGGTGGACAGCGGATCGTTGACGGCAAGGTTGTACGGGTTGACCAAGAGAAGTTTCGTCGCCCCGGTGCCGACGATGGCCGCGCCACCGTCGCCCCGGACGAACGAGGGCTGCTCGGCGGTGATCGCGGTGATCGCCACGAACGACCTCGGGAAGACCCGCAGGTGCGTGCCGGGCGGCAGGCCTGGGTCGGCTGCGAACGTGACGACGACGTCGCGGTTGGCGCCTGCGGCGTCGGTGGGGTTGCGGAATGCCGCCGAGGCGAGCTTGGCGAGGTCGAATCCCGCCGCGATCCCGGTGGTCGGGACCGGCACCGGGGGCGGGAACGCCGGCCAGTGGCCCGGCTGTCCGGGCACCGGCGGCAGCGCCAATGCCGCGTCGATGGCCGGCGAGCACAACAGCGGCAGCACGTCGCGCCCGGGCGTCGGGAAGTTCGCGGAGATCTGTCCCATCGCGCCCAGAACGTCCATGCCGTCGGCAAGGTAGGCGAAACCTGGCACCCGCGGCCGGATGGTCGGCAACGTGTACGACGGCGGTGGCGTCGCGGGATCGCCCGGCACCCCGCGAATCGCGCTCGCGGTGCGGTTGCCGAGCAGGTGCCAGTTCATGTTGACGACGACGACGCGGAAGAACTGCCGTGGCAAGTTGACCCCGGCGGGCAGGGTCGGGGGCGAAAGTGCTTGCTGCGCAAGGAATCCGTTCGGCGAGAAACCCCAGTAGACGACACCCGCCCCGCTGCCCGCCGGCGGCCCGAGGCTCTGGCCGGCTGTCAGCGACACGGTGCCGGTGCTCGGGTCGATGCTGTCTGGGCTCGCCCCGCCGCTGACCGCCAGCCCCATGTCCGCGGTCGGCGTGCACAGCACGCCGTGCGGCGAGACCAGGTGGTACCGCACCGGCGTGACCGGAACATCAAGGCCGAGAACCTGATTCAGCCCACCGGGGTTGCCCGCCGAACCCACACCGAGCGCGGGCTGCCAGGCGATCAGGTCGGCGAACAACGCGGCGACGGCGATCGGATCGATCGGCAGTCCGCACGCGTCGTGGAATGTGACGTCCAGCCGGTTGCCCGCCGGCAGCGGTGCGAACACGTCGCCGGCGCGCACGGACTGCACGGCGGGCTTGGCACCGGGCGGAGAACCCGCCGGCGGCTGCCAGGTCAAGCGGTGCATCAGCATCGCGACCGGGACGGGATGCACCAGCGGCGCGCCGAGGCGTGTGGTCAACAGCGTGGTGAGCCGCCGCGCCGCTTCCGGCAGCATCTCGATCGCGAACACCGGGTCGGTAATCGGTTGTCCGGCAACGTCACGCCATCGCTGGCCGACGTCGAGGTAGCGAGCCGCGCCGTGAAACGGCGCCTTCAGGCCGCCGCCGATCGACAGCGTCAGATGGTCGTCGTCGATGACGCCCGCTTCGGTGTCAGACCACTCGGCGCTGAGCACCGGCATCACGAGACCGAACGCGTCGAGCCGCTTCGACGTCATCTGGCCGGCCGCGGACGCCGGTGTGAGCACGCCGAGAGGAGGGATCAAATCCACCATGTCAGGTCACCGCCCGGGTTACCGTGGCCCGAGTTCCGTCGGGCGCGATCACGTCGACACGTAGCGTCGCCCCTGCCGCGCCTTTCACCACTGCGTTGATGGTCCGAGGGCCGCCGCCGGATGCGGGCACCTGCCGCACCGGTATCGGTGCGGGATCGGTGAAGATGTTGTCGCCGAGCGGGATCGAGCCGATGTCGTCGGTTCTCTGCAGGGTGTGGGAGAGGTGCGGCGGCACCGGCTCGACTCGGGTCAGCGCGATGTGCACCCGATACGGGCCGATGCCCACGACCTCGTCGGGCACCGACGTCTCGAAGACCATCACGCGTCCGCGCCCGACGATCGTGAAGACATCGAAGTTCGTGATATCGGGCGCGACGACCGGATCAGCGGGGGGGACTGTGACGGTCTGCTCGGTGAGGCGGCCGAGTGGGTCGGTGACGCGCAGCCGCACCGCGAGCTGGTCAGGATAGGCGGCGCGGATGAGTTGCAGGTGCAGCCCAGTGCCCGACGCGGTGGACGCGTCTCGCCACAGCCCGGACACGCCGGCGGCCGGCGCGGCCGTCGGGCACTTGTCGAATGCGTCGTCGGGAGCGCTGCCCGCGGCCGGGAGGGCCGGATAGCGCAGCAGTGTGTCGGTGCTGCCGTCGTCGTGGGTGACGACGACCTCAGCCTGAATACGGTGCGGGCCAAGTGGAGTCGGTGCAACCGGCGCCGCGGAGGTGGTGTCAATGCGGACGTGTGGTGTGCCCGTCAACGCGACGACGGTCAGCGGGTCGAGGACGGGGTTACCCGCGGGTGGCACGAGCACCTGCCGGATCGTGCTCGGCTGAGAGCGCCCGCCGTATTGGCCGTGCGTCGGGTCGTCGGCCGCCCAGGCGACCGCGCGGTAGTAAACCGGCTTCCATGAGCCCGGGACCGCGTCGAAGCCCTCCACGCGGCCGAGCGGTTGGCTTTCGCCGGGACTGGTCGACACGGTCGGTGTCACGGTGATCGTGGGCGTCGGGCCGGTGATCGACGCGATCGGCGGACCCATCGTGTCGATCTCGTTGGCTGCCTGCGCAACCCGAGTGCGGTACAGGTCGATACGGCTGACCTTCACCCCCGGCCGTGCGGAAAGCCGGAACGCTGCCCGGTAGACCATCGGCGTCACGGACGTGTCGGTGCGACGGACCACCTCGATGGTCGGCGCGTTCGGGACGACGACCTCCGGTGCGGCATAGGCGATCGGGCGCTTGCGCCGGCTCGGGTCGCTGGTATCCGGCCAGCCCGACTCGGTCTGCCCGGCGCTGAGACCGAGCACGACGAACAGGTGGATGTCCTTGGTGCCGCGCGGCAGCGTGACGGCCAGCGAGGTTCCGGACGCTGGTGTGGCGTTCACCCGAGTGAACGCGCGCCGGGTCGGGTTGTCCCGGAACGTATCTCGGAGCTTCACCAATCGGTCGCGGAGCGTCTGCGAGAAGAGCGGATCACCCTTGCCGCAGGCATCGAGCAGGTCGCTCTCGCTGCAGGTGTACGCGAAGTATCCGACTGCGCCCGCAGCGGCCGGCCATTGCAGTAGTGCGTGGTATTCGCCCGACGCGTCGGCCATGCTCGTCAGCAGTACGTCCTCGTGCTCGATCGTCAGCACCGGCGGCCGCGGGTCGGCGGCCGACGCGATCAGCGGGCTCGCGCTCCACGCACCGACCCGTCCCGGTGCACGCAACTCAATGCCGCGCGCCCACAAGGCCATTCCGATCGCACCGGTGCTCGAGTAGTCCAGACCGAAGCCGGTGACCGTCAGCCGGTAGCGCCGTGGGCCCGCGATCGCCCCCTGAACCGAAGACGACAGCGACTTTGCGTCCTCGCTGAAGTACTGGATCGAGGCACTCAGCCCGCCACCCGCCGTGACGGTGGCGACGCCTGCGCTGGTGAACTTGATCGTCAGCGGCACGCCCGCGCCGCCCGCCAGCGACGGCGCGAGACCGCCGGGAACGGACAGCGCGGCAGGCGGATCGTCCAGCCGCGCTTGCTTGTACATTCGGCCGACCAGATCGATGCGCGCGGGCCGTCGGCTCGCCCAGTTCCACGCGATGTCGATGGACAGGCTGCCGGGGCACACCGTGGCCGCCGGCGTGACGTTCCAGGTCGCGGTAGTCAGCGACGCGACACCGACCGGCGGCTCGCCGACCGCAAGTGGTGCAGACGCCCAGCCGCTCCACTGCCCGAACAGGTCCTGGTGCGCGACACCGTAACTGAGCTGGTTCGGATTCGGGGCCGACGCCACGGGGTAGCGGTCGTCGAGCGCCCCGAGCCGGCCGCCGCCGGAGGCGGGCCCGGCGGTCGACGCGCCGATCGGTTGCAGCGCGCCGTCGTGTGGCCGAGGATCCATCACAGCCTCGACACCGAGTGCCGGAGCCAGGCACGTGCGTGCGAGCGCGTAGCTGCCGACCCGGATCGGCAGGTTGTCGGTGAGGCCGTCCCACCCGACCCGGACAATGCCGGTCCACTCGTAGTCGGTAGCCCGCGGTGCCGCAAGGCCTTCCAGCGTCGCGCCGACGTTCGTCGGTATCGGTGGCATCGGTGCCATCCCCGGTGCGAACGCGATCGCGGCGAACTCCACCGGGCCCGGCAGGTGGCTGGTTCCGTTCCCGTACCGTGCCGTCACCATGTAGTCGTAGCTCGACGGCAACGTCGCAAACCGTGCCGCCTTCTGCTCGCCCGCGTCCTCGTACGCGGTGCCGTACCCGGTGATCAACGACGCGAGCGGATCGGTGGCCGCGCCGTAGATGAGTGTGCGCAGCGGGCTGACATCCGTCGACAGGTCGTTGCCATCCGGCGACGGGAGGCTTTGCGGTTCAACGTAATCGGCTTGGTCCTCGGCGGCCAGGTCGACCATGTTGCGCAGCAGCGGCAGCATGCTTTCCTTGACCACCTGCAGCATCGCCTTCGGGTCCGCGAGCTGCCACGACGGGGCGGGCGTGCCGGTGTCGAGCGTCGAGCGCCAGCCGTAGAACGGCGCGCCGCGCCGGAACCGGTCCAGTGCCGCGTCGGGCGGCGACTGCAGCGCGCTGACGAGTCCCTGGTCACGGTCGAGGTCTAGTACACCGTCAAAGCTGGAATCGACTGGCAGCCCGACGATTTCGACTCTCTGCCAATCCAGGTCGAGCGCTGCGTCGCCGTCGAGGCCGGACAGCGCCTGCAGCGTGACGCCCGACGACAGGACCAGACACTGGATCGCGGGGCCCGAGAACGCGTATTGCGTCTGCCCGGACGTCACCGTCTGCGGCGTGACCATCGGCGACGCGTACGGCGCCCCCGCGAAGCCAATCGCATAACCAGAGCTGCCGGTCAACTCCGCGCGGACGAACACCCGCGGCCGGTCGAACACAACCAGCGTGGCGCCGAGGAAGTTGGCCATCTGGTAATCGATCGCCGCTTCCTCTTCCGCGGGCTCGGACCGGCGCCGCCACACGGTGAACGGCTCGGTGGGGTAGCCGAGGGCCGGGTCGGTCACCCAGCGCAGCTGCACGAGCCGTGCGCTGCGCAAGCCGCGCTCCCCGGCAATCTGATCCGGCGGTGGGAGACGGCCGCTTTCGTACCGGTAGGCGATCCTCCAGTCGACGACGGAGGCAAGTAGCACGAACTTCGTGGGGTCTACGATGCGTGACGCCATCTAGACCTCTTCCCACGGTGCGGCCGACAGTGTCATGTCGACGACGGCGACGGTCCGGTCGTTCGAGTTCAAAAACGGCAGGTCGGAGAAGCCGAGGGCGACGAGCTCCAGTGCGAGCCGCTTGCCACGCTGGCCGGGCGCCAGGACGACGATCGCGCGTTGGCCGCCGGGTGCGACGATGATGCCGTTGGTCGCCAAAACTCCTGGGGTGGCGGCACTTCCGCGCAGCAACAGCCATTCACGCGGCACCATGACCCAGCGCTCCGAGGGCACCGGCCCGGTCGCGTCGGTGACCTTCGTTGGGAAGTTGCGGGAGCGGAACATCGGCTCGGTCGCGTCTACGAGGATCGCAGCCGGCTGCGGTGGCGTCGCGCCGCTCTGCTCCCAGAACACGATGACGTTGGCGCGCGTCGGAACCTGAAGTGGCTCGATGCCATGCGCGCGCAGCTGGTCGTCGAGTTCGGAGCCGGCGGGGCGGCGGCCACCGAAGAAGCCCGCGATTGCGGTGAATGCGCCCGCCGGCGCAGACCGTGCGGTCGGTGTGGGAGAGATGACCGACGCGGCGAACTGTTCGAACGACCCGTACAAACCGGTACTGAAGTGGCGCCGGAAGACGCTCGGACCGCTTGCGCCGGCGCCTGCATTCGCGTCCACGAGTTCGACGTCGAGCAGATAGTCTGTGCAACTGTTGAGCGGAATCGGGATGTCGACCTGGCTGTGTCGAGTTCGGCTGCCGTCCACCGGGATACAGGCCGCCGCATCGCCGAGCTGTTGCAGAGCCTGCTCCAGGGCGTCCTCATATGGCGAGAGCACCGCCCCGGGTACGGTGGCCACCGTCGTCGGGTCCACCGGGAACGGGTGCGGAACCGCCGGACTGGGCTTCGGGTGCTGCGCGGACGCGGCCTGGAAGCGCACTTGCATCTTCTTGCCGTAGCGCAGCAGCAGGCGGTCGATGTCCTGAGTATTGAAGACCAGCTTCACGTTCTCCCGCCCGAAGTAGCCCTTCTCGGCCTCGTCCGGGATCGTCATCAGCAACCACGCGTCCAGCCGCACCGGGACCGGTGGTGTCGACGCGAACAGCAGCTTGGCCGCGTCGGCCGGATCCGACTGAATTCGATCGGTGCGGAACCAGAACTCCTGCGCGGACGTCTTCGTGTCGGAGTCGTTGAGCCGCTTGCCTGTTGAGTTCACCGTGATCCGATACAGCGAGTTTGCGAACAAGAACGCATTCGTGTCGCTGGCCGAACCGAGCAATTGAGTGAGCACTTGCTCGTCCTTCGAGATCTGCGTGTTGTCCCAGTCGGCACGGAGCGTCTCGGACCACCGCGTCTCGCCGATCGCCCCGACGTAATAGCGCGGTGCGATCTCCGATTGTCGTTCGAGGGCGGGGCTGAACATCGCGGCGCCGCGCAGCCCGCGCGTGCCGATCTCGACCCGGTCGACCTTCTCGTCCTGGTCGAGCGCCACGTACACCGGCACGGTCTTGCTGCTCTGCGCCCACTGCAACAGGTCCCCGATATCGGCCGCCCACGGGCCATACTGGTCGGTCCAGTGCGGCGGCAACGGATTCGACGAGACCGCGTTCGCGGATGTCACGACCGCGCGCTGATGCTCAGACCCGTCGGCGCCCAGCGCGCGCACAACGAGGTGGTCCCCCTCGAGCATGCGTTCCTGGACGAACAACAGCACGCCGAACGTGGTGAACGCGCCGGTGTGCACGACGACGACGTCATCAAGTGGGCCGTGCGTAACACCGTGCGCCTCAAGCTCTTCAGCGATTTGCTCTGCCTTGGACTGGTCGCCGATCACGATCGGCTGCCCGTCGTCGAACATCGGCGCCTGCAGGACATGGACGACGCACTGGTCGCGGTTCGACACCCGGGAGGCCTCGGCGAGCACGGGACGCACCGACGTCGTGGCGATTTCGGTAGGCGACAGTGCCGACGCCAGGTCCGCGACGCCGATGCCCAGACCGGCGTGCAGGGTGCGCAGCGCGTCGGGAACCGTCATCGTCGCACTGACACCGGAGGTGTTTGCAGCGGAGGCCTTTTCGTAGAGAGCAGCGGAAATCCGCACAGGCTGTTGCCCGAAGTCGTGGACCAGCGCCGCGTGCACCGGGTCCGACTCGGGCACCACCGCACCCGTGACCGCCACATCGGTGACGGGGCCACGGCCGCCGACGACCAGTCGCGGTGCAGCCGGCTCGGCCACTGCCGGCTGCTGCGCGTGCAGCAACTTCAACAGCTCGGAACGAACGGCTTGGCGACGCGCACACGCGACCCAGCCGGCGAGGACGTAAGCGGGGAAGAGGCCGCGCTTCGCGTCCAGTATGGGATCGCCACTGCGCCAACGCTCGTCGACGTGCAGCGTGCTCGGCGGTGCCGAGCTGCGGACCGTGCCGGCCTTGTCCGGCCACGCGACGCCCTCCAAGTCCCATCCCGTCGCCGAGAAGCCGACCGATTCGAACTTGAAGGTCCACAGCTGCTCGGCGGGCTCGGCGGCCGACGCGCAGACGGTGCGATAGCGCTCTTTGAGATTCTCGGTGAGCCGGTCGGTCTTCTCGATGGCCTTTGTCGCAGGGGAAGGCGCCCATGTCAGCAGCGCGAGCTGGGCGGTGGGGCTGGGATCGGTCGGGCCGGCCAGTGTCCACCACACGGCAGGACCACTCGGCTCGTCGATCGCGGCACCGGCGGGCGCCCCGGTGGCCTCGTCGATCCGCTCCAACGTGATCGACGAGACGACGTATTGGTAGCGATCGCCACTGTGCTCGCAGTAGGCCGCGTTCGAGTCGGGCGACGCCGGGTTCGGCGCTCCCGGAGCGGAGCCGATGGTGGTGTTCACACCGCCGATCGAGATCGTGTTGTTCGTAACGGCCGCGGGCACCGCCATCGAGATGATCGGGATCGCGTCGATCGGGACGACGGGTAGGTCCGGCGCCGTGCCGGACGGCTTCGCGTCACCAAGAACCGCATCGACGCCCCGGTCGACGCCGGTGCCCTGCGCCAGCGCGGGCGAGCGGCTCTGCAGTGACACCTTGGTGACGAGATCCGGGATCGGCGTGTCTGTGCTGCCGCCGACGGTGAACGAAATCGAAACGCAGCCAGACACCTCGAAGAACAGGAAGCTGACATGTCCGCATGCCTTGCCGTCTACGGATAGCCCGTAACTGTGGTCATCATGTTGTGCTGCAACGACTTTCAGCGACGCGTCGGCACCCACCGACACGATGAACAGCCGCAGCTCGCCGGTGACGTAGATGATGCCCGCCAGCGTGAACGGCTGAAAGCCTAGCTCGGCGTCCATGCCACCGCCGATGCGCAGGTACAGCCCGATGTCTGTGCTGCCCCAGGTGAACGAAGCGCCCACGCCCATGCCGAGCGCGAACCCGGTCAGTGCCGGCAGGGTGAAGCCGTGCGAGGGATAGGCCGGCAGACCGTCGCCGCGCGCCATCAAATAGCCGGTGCCCTTGACGATTCCGAGCACGTCAACCTCGACCGGTTG
>DATBFF010000071.1:0-41730 GCA_036558625.1 Mycobacterium sp.
CCAAGCAAGTCTGTCCGGCGCCGCCGGCGCGGGAAATGGACATGCTGCTGACCGCCGGTGAGCGGATCTCCAACGCGCTGGTCGCGATGGCCATCGACTCGCTGGGCGCGCAGGCGCGCTCGTTCACCGGGTCGCAGGCCGGCGTCATCACGACGAGCATCCACGGCAACGCGAAGATCATCGACGTCACGCCGGGCCGGCTGCGCGCGGCGCTCGACGAGGGCCTGATCGTGCTCGTCGCCGGCTTCCAAGGAGTGAGCCAGGACAGCAAGGACGTCACCACCCTGGGCCGCGGCGGCTCCGACACCACCGCGGTCGCACTGGCCGCCGCGCTGGGCGCCGACGTGTGCGAGATCTACACCGACGTCGACGGCATCTACACCGCCGATCCGCGCATCGTGTCCAATGCCCGCCGGCTGGACGCCGTCAGCTTCGAAGAGATGCTCGAACTCGCCGCGTGCGGCGCCAAGGTGCTGATGCTGCGCTGCGTGGAATACGCCCGCCGATACGACGTTCCGATACACGTGCGGTCGTCGTACTCGGACAAGCCAGGTACGTTCGTGACCGGATCGATAGAGGACACCCCAATGGAAGACGCCATCATCACCGGAGTCGCGCACGACCGCGGCGAGGCGAGGGTCACGGTGGTCGGCATCCCCGACGTTCCGGGATACGCCGCCAAGGTGTTTCGCGCGGCTGCCGACGCCGACGTGAACATCGACATGGTGCTGCAGAACGCCTCCAAGGTAGAGGACGGCAAGACCGACATCACGTTCACCTGCCCACGCGACAGCGGGCCGACGGCGGTGGAGAAGCTGGACTCACTGAAGGACGAAATCGGTTTCACCCGAGTGCTTTACGACGACCACGTCGGAAAGGTGTCGTTGATCGGCGCCGGTATGCGCAGCCACCCCGGTGTCACCGCGACGTTCTGCGAGGCGCTGGCCGGGGTCGGGGTGAACATCGACTTGATCTCCACGTCTGAGATCCGAATCTCGGTGCTGGTCAAGGACACTGAGCTCGACAAGGCCGTCGCCGCGATCCACGAGGCGTTCGGCCTCGGTGGCGACGAGGTCGCCACGGTGTACGCGGGGACGGGGCGCTGATGGTCGCGATAGGCGTAGTCGGTGCGACCGGCCAGGTCGGCCAGGTGATGCGAACCCTGTTGGACGAACGGGACTTTCCGGCGACCTCGGTGCGGTTCTTCGCGTCGGCGCGTTCGGCGGGCCGCAAGCTGAGCTTCCGCGGCCAGGAGATCGAGGTCGAAGACGCGTCGACAGTGGACCCGAGCGGCCTTGACATTGCGCTGTTTTCGGCCGGCGCGACGATGTCGCGGGTGCAGGCGCCGCGCTTTGCCGCCGCCGGAGTGACGGTGATCGACAACTCGTCGGCGTGGCGCAAGGACCCCGACGTGCCGCTGGTGGTTTCCGAGGTCAACTTCGCGGCGGCGGCGCACAGGCCCAAAGGCATCATCGCGAATCCCAACTGCACCACGATGGTGGCGATGCCGGTGCTCAAGGTGTTGCACGACGAGGCGCAGTTGGTGCGGATCGTCGTCTCGACGTACCAGGCCGTGTCGGGCAGCGGAGTGGCCGGCGTCGAAGAGCTCGCGTCGCAGGTCCGCGCGGTGATCGGCGAGGCTGAGCAACTGACGCACGACGGAGATGCGCTGGATTTTCCCGCCCCTGAAAAGTACGTGGCGCCAATTGCTTTCAACGTGCTACCGCTGGCCGGCTCGCTGGTCGACGACGGCGCCGGCGAGACCGACGAGGACCAGAAGCTGCGCAACGAGAGCCGCAAGATCCTCGGCATCCCCCGCCTCGCGGTAAGCGGCACTTGTGTGAGGGTGCCGGTGTTCACCGGCCACTCGCTGTCGATCAACGCGGAGTTCGCCCAGCCGCTGTCCGTTCAGCGCGCCACGGAATTGCTCGCCGAAGCGCCCGGCGTCAAGCTGGTGGACGTGCCGACGCCATTGGCCGCCGCGGGCGTCGACGAGTCGCTGGTCGGCCGCATCCGCCAAGATCCCGGTGTGCCGGACGGGCGGGGGCTTGCCCTGTTCGTCTCGGGCGACAACCTGCGCAAGGGCGCGGCGCTGAACACCATCCAGATCGCCGAACTCCTGGCCGCCGAGCTCTAGCCCCTTGCGCCGAAATCGACACTTGGGCGGACAAGTGCGAGTATCGCCCGCCATTTCGTCGATCTCGGCGGCCGTCGTTCTGCTTTCCGCGCCCGCGCACGCTGACCCCGCCGCACCGGCACCCGAGCCGATCCTGCCGCCGCTGGGGCCTGGACAGGTGATCCGCATCGGCCCGACCGCGGGCACCGGCACACCCACCCGTGACTACGGGATCGGCGCGACCGACCTATGCGAGTTCATGGAGTTTTCCACCGGCATCCTGCAGGTGTGCGGGGACAGCTTCGCGGGCCAGGGCGTCGGCTTTGGCGGCTGGTACTCGCCGATCGCGCTGCACGTCGACACCGAGACTGTCGACGCGCCCGACGGCGTGCGCTACGACAGGGTGATGGGAGCCGACGCACCACTGCTCGCCGATCCGCGGCCTGCGGGAATGTCGCAGCTTCCCGCGGGCGTCGTGCAGATCAATCGAGAGAACTATCTGCTGGTCACCACTGTCAAAAGCCTTGTGCCCCAGAATTCTCGGCTGGTGAAAGCGAGCCCGGCACAACCTGGATGGCAAACTGTAGGAGGCTCGGTGCGCGATGCCGCATATCAGGGTGGAGCGCAGTCGCAGATCAGCGGCTACTACGACCCGATCCCCAAGTCCGACTCGCCAACCGGCTGGGTCTACATCGTCGCCAACAACTTCGACCGAAGCGCTCCGGTGCATCTGTACCGGGCCAAGCCGGAGACGTTCACCGACCGGTCCAGTTGGCAAGGCTGGTCGAATCTCGCGGGCGCGGAAGGCGGATGGAACAAGCCGGCCACGCCGCTGTGGAACGATGCGGTCGGCGAGATGAGCGTGAAGCAGATCGACGGCAAGACCGTGCTGTCCTACTTCAACGCGAGTACCGGGAACATGGAGATCCGCGTCGCGGACGACCCGACCGCCCTGGGCACGGCACCGGTGACGACGGTCGTGTACGCGATTCCGTGGCCGGAGCCGGCGGAAAGCCTTCCCGCACCCACCGACAATCAGCTCGCCCAGCCGTACGGCGGCTACATCTCACCGGGTTCGACGCTCGACGAGGTGCGCATCTTCATCAGCCAGTGGAACAACATCGATCCGCGGGCGCGCGCGCCGTACCGCGTGATCCAGTTCGCGGTGAACCCGTTCAAGCCATAGGCAGCGGCTACAGCGCCGACGGCAAGCTCGAAGCCAAGTCGATGACGTTGATGCTACTGCCGGCGACCACATACGCCTGGCCGTCCTTGAAAATGATCGGTCCGAGCGCGGCGCCTCCGAGACCAATGGTGGTGGGGTGGTACGGGTCGTCGGGGAGGAACACCCGCATCGTGGAGTCGTAGGGGCCAACGGGTTGATAGCCGGCGCCCTCGGGACCAACAGTTACGTCAGGAGAGTAGTAGCTGTTTTCGAAGGTAATAAAATTCGCAGGGTCGTCTGGATCGACCACGGTGAGGTAGTGCGTGACATTGCTGCGTGTGCGGCTGGTTTGATAGCGCGTTCCGTCAGGACCGTAGCTGGGCGTGAAGAATTCTTCTCCGGGAATCGTCACGGTGGTCTGGGCACCGGTCTTCATATCGAAAACATTCACCGGCTGGCCGGTGCCTCCACTGGCGTAAACCGATTGGTACACGACGCCGTTGGGAGCGCCTTCGATGTTGTAGGGCTGGGTTGTCAAGCCCGTAAAGGTTGCGCTCTGCGGATGCGCGAGGTCGTCGGGATCGATCGCTGTCATCGTCAGCGCGTACCGCAGACTGCTACCGCTGCCACTCCATGTGTAGACCCCGAGGTACGCCGTGCCGTCACTCGCAACCTGCATGTTGGTTGCATAACCCGAACCCGCAATCGTTATGACGGTCGGGTGGGTCGGGTTGGCGGGGTCGATGATCACGACATGCTGGGTTCCACCGCTCACGCCGGTTGCGAGGTAGAGGTCCCCGTTCGGGGCGCGTGTCGGAGAAAAGCCCTCCGGGATTCCCGGGCCGGCGTTGATGACTACGGCGTGAGTCATGTCGGCTGGATCGATCACGGTCACGAACGCGTTGTAATTGCTGGCATTCGTTCCGGTATAGCTCAGTTGATACAGCTTGCCGTCGTCGCCGAGGCTCACATCGTAGGCGCGATTACCTGTTATCGGAATCGTGGTGGGTTGCGCTGGGTTTGCCGGATCGATGGCGATGACACTGGTGGCGGTCGCACCGGTCACGGTGAGATACCGTCGTCCGTCGGGCCCATCCGCTGGGTATCCCGCTTGGCCGGCAAGCGCGACCGTGGTTGGGTGGTGCGGATCGGTGGGGTTGAAGACCAGCAGGGTGCCGCCCCCGACGATGTAGCCTCCGCCATTCGGGGTGAGCGTGACGCCGTCGTAGGACTGTCCAGCGTATTGCGAGAGGGTCGGGTGGTAGGGGTCGTCCGGTGTGAAGACCCACACTTTGGTGATGTTTCCCACGCCCGTCTGAGAACCCGAACCACTCACGTACACAGTGCCATTCGCACCGACTTTGACTTCCCCGCGAACATAGGCGTTGTCCGGCATTGTGAGTGTGATGGCGTGTGTCGGATCGTCGGCGTCGATGACGCTTACTGTGTAACCGGTGGTAGATGAGCCCGATGATTGTTGGCCATTCACGAAGGCGGTGCCGTCGGGAGCCACGGTTACACCGGTGACGTACGTGTTCGACGGCAGGCTGACCGTCGTGAAATTCGACGGGTCTGCGAGCTTGAAGATAACGACCGACCGATCACCGGAGGCGTCATAGGTGGGTTCGTACACAGTGCCGGCGAGACCGAAGTAGTACGGAATGCGGGTCTGGTCCGGCAGCGTATATCTGGTGACGTTCGTCGGGTTGTCGGGGTCGAACGCAGCAACGGTGACGTCGTACGTCGTCGTACTACCGACGGTGGTGGAGATTACCGCGGTTTGGTATGCGGTGCCGTCCGGGCCCAAGCTCGTCGTGGAGCCGAGGTTGCCGGGTCCCACGAGGACTGTGGTGGCCTGATTGTCCGCATCGATGACCGTGACGCTCGTGGTATTCAGGGTATTTCCCGGCGAAGAAAATGGGCCGTCGATGGTGGTCATGTAGCGGGTGCCGTCCGGTCCGAAGGTCACGTACTGGTTCGGGCGGCCGGCGCCGGCGTCGACGACGACCGGGTGCGCCAGGTCGGTTGGGTCGATGATCGTGAGATACGAGTGGTAGGTACCTCCCAGCTGCGTCCAGCTGTTCTGGTACAGCTTTCCGTCGGGACCGACCTGCATGTCGTAGTAAGGCGATCCGGGTCCCCCGTTGACCACCGTGAAGTGGGTTGGGTCGGTTGGATCGATCACCACGATCCGGGTCTGGCCATTTGCGCTGGTGGAGGTTGTGTAGTAAGCCTTGCCGTCCGGAGCTGTGTATACGGATTGCGCTGATCCGGGGAACGCGATGTTGCCCACGACGGCGGCACCCGCCGGACCGATCGGCACGTTGTTCACGGTGATCGTGGAGATGCCACCGTGCCCGTCTTTCACCGTGACGGTGAAGCTGTCGTAGTCCTCGCCTTGGGTGTTGTACGCGTCAAGCCGGTCGAGCCCGTTCGGGGTATAGGTGAAATTCCCATTCGAAGAGATGCTTACGGTCCCGTGGGCCGTGGCCCCGCCGCCGCTGTAGGTGAGGGTGTCGCTATCGCTGTCGGTGGCGTTGACTGACCCGGTCACCGCGGCATTCAGGCCGGCGGGCTGCCCGATCGCTGCGGTCCCGGCGACGGGCGCGTCGTTCTTGCCCGAGACGCTCACTGTCACCGGTACGGCGATGGTGCCGCCGTGACCATCGTTGATGGTGACGTTGAAAGAATCCTGCTTCGCGGATAACGGTGCGTTGTCGGCGGATGCGGCATGGCGTGCGTCGGCGCGCGGGGTGTAGGTAAACGTACCGCCCGTGTCGACGATCACTGAGCCTTTCGGGGTGGCGCCGGTGCCGCTGTACGTAAGTGTGTCGTTGTTGGAATCAGTTGCGGTGACTGATCCGCTGATGGTGGCGTTCGCGCCGGCGGGTTGGCCGGCCGTGAACGTTCCATTGGTGGGGTTGTCGTTCTGACCCAGGACGGAGACCGTCACAGGTACGGCGATGGTGCCGCCGTGGCCATCATTGACCGTGACGTTGAAGGAATCCTGCTTCGCAGATAACGGAGCGTTGTCGGCGGATGCGGCATGGCGTGCGTCGGCGCGCGGGGTGTAGGTAAACGTGCCGCCCGGGTCGACGACCACTGAGCCTTTCGGGGTGGCGCCGGTGCCGCTGTACGTAAGTGTGTCGTTGTTGGAATCAGTTGCGGTGACTGATCCGCTGACGGCGGCGTTGGCTCCGGCGGGTTGGCCGGCGGTGAACGTTCCATTGGTGGGGTTGTTGTTTTCGCCCAGGATGGTGACCCTCACCGGTACAGCAGTGGTGCCGCCGTGGCCGTCGTTTACGACGACGTCGAACGTGTCGTGTTTGTCTGCGTCCTGGGCATTATCCGCGGCGGACTTGTGTCGCGCGGTGTCGTTGGGCGTGTAGGTAAACGTGCCGTCGGGGTGCAGGTCGATGGTGCCTTTGGTGGTGGCGGCAGGCGCGGTGTAGGTGAGGTTGTCGTTGTTGAGGTCAGAGCCGGTTACCGAACCGCTGACCTTGCCGTCGGATTGGGGTGGGTCAACATTGCTTGTCGCGGTCGGTGCATCGTTGGACGGTTTGATGGTGACGGCGACGGGCACGGTGGTGGTGCCGCCGTAGCCGTCGGAGACGGTGATGTCGAACTCGTCCTTGTCTGCGCCGGTGGCGGCGGCGTTGGCGGCGGAGGCGTTGTGGCGGGCGCCGTCAGTTGGGGTGTAGGTGAAGGCGCCGTGGTCGTCGATGTCGATGGAGCCCTTTATGGTGCTGGCGGGCGCGGTGTAGGTCAGGGGGTCGCCTTCGGGATCGGTGGCGGTGACCGTACCGCTGACGACACCGTCCGAATTCGGTTGTCCCACAGTGGCGGTGGCGCTGGGTCCGGCGTTGACATGCCCGGTCGGGGTGATGGCGACTCGGACGGTAACAGCGGTCGTGCCGCCGTGGCCGTCGTCGACGGTGACGCGGAAGGAGTCGGACTGGGCGGAGCGGCTGGCGCGTGGTGCGCTGGCGGCTTGGCGCGCGGCGTCGGTGGGGGTGTAGGTGAAGGTGCCGTCGGTGTCGAGGTGGATGGCGCCTTTTCTGGTGGTGGCCGGTGCGCGGTAGGTGAAGGTGTCGTTGTCGGCGTCGTCGGCGGTGATGGTGCCGGTGATCACGCCGCTGTTGAGATTGGTATGCGTCACCGACGCGGCGGGATGGGCGGGCCGTGCGTTGGCCTCCCCGATGCTCACGGTGATCGGCGCGGCGACGGTGTGGCCGTGGCCGTCGTCGACGGTGACGGTGAACGAGTCGGTCTTATCGGCGGCGGTGGCGCCGTCGGCGGCGGCGTCGTGGCGGGCGGCATCGCCGGGCGTGTAGGTGAACCTGGCGCCGGACCAGGCCGTTCTGATCGCTACGGTGCCGCCCTTGACTGTGGTGGGCGGCGCGGTGTAGGTCAAGGTGTCACGGTCGGGGTCACGGCCGACCACCGAGCCGGTCACCACACCGGTGGACCCGTTCGGTCGGCCTACAGAACTTCGCACCGTCGGCGGGTTGTTCGCGTCGTCGAGTGTCTGGCTCGAGCCCAGCGCCCGCGCGGCGGTGGTCTCGCTCTGCTCGCCGGCGCTTTGGCCGAACTGGCGGCGCGCCCACGCCAACAACGCCCACGCGGCCGGTGGCTCCGCCGGGCCGCCCGGGAAGGAGGCGGCGAAGGGGGCCAGCATGGTGCTCAACACCGACTTGAGCACACCGGGAGCTGGAGCCAGCGCCTGCGTGACTTCGGGCGTGGCTGCCGCCGAGAACGCTTGCAGCGCCGGTGTTTCGGTGTCCACGATCGCGGTGCGCAGCGGCGAGACCGCCGTCTTGGGCACGGCAAAGGTCAATTTGGGTGCTGTATCGGATGTTGTGGGAGTTGCACCAGCAGGCGTCGAGACCGAACCTGCCGACGGGGAGTCGGCGCCGACTTTGAACGGATTCGTCGACGGCCGCTTCGCCGGCTTCCACGCGGGCGTCGTTGTTCTCTTCTTCCCGCCGACGGCGGTCTTGGCTCGATCGGACCTCGACACCTTGGTGTCTGACGACGAACCGCCGTCGGAGCTCGTCATCGGATCAGCGCTCGCTAAGCCGGCCGCGCCGGTCTTGGCTTCAGCGGCACCGGTCGGGTCGTTCGCCTCGCCCTGCGTGCCCGACACCGTCGAGCCGGTGGAAGCGCCGTCGGTTCCCGACGACGAAGAATCGCTCGGAGCGGCCCACGCCGCCCCCGTTGTCATGGTGCTCACCGCAGTCCCGATCCCCAGAGCCACTGCCAACGCTCCCACCCGGCCCACATAGCTGGCGTAGCTCATCATTGATTTCCCCTTGGTTGGCTCGATGTGGCGCAAACATAAGGCGAGGGCAAGAAATTTGAATCGGGGAAACCCCTTGCTCGTCAGTTAATTTCCATGTGGGGTGCGTGCTCCCATCACGGGTCGAACGTGCGTGGGTCAGCAAAGACGCGCAGGTCAAGCGGATACAGAAATCCGGTGTGGCCGGCAAAGTTGTTGTGCTGCCCGCTATCGGGGGCAGCGCGTCGCGTCCGGCGCCAAGATGGGGGTCATCAGTACTCCCATGTGCGGCCAGTCATGCACAGCTTTTCACGCCGAACGTGCACTAAGTGGCCACTGGGCGCCTGAGCGACGCGCTCAGTACGTCTTGCTGTAGAAGATCATGTCGTAGTCACCGATCCATGCGCCGGTCTTGCATGACATCGGGATTCCGTCGGGTGATTGCGCCATCCCGTCGTTGCCTTCGCATGGCGAAGCCAGCGGCCTCACACCGACCAAGGTCTTGTTCGTCGGGATCCACTGGTTGCGCGACGAGCAGATGAACGCGTTGCCGGAGGACCCCAAACCAAACGCGTAGCGGGTGCCCATGACGCACGAGCCGCCCTCGGTCGCATTGTGCGGCACCCCTGGCACGCAGTCCGCGCCGTCGCACGTGGCCGGTGGTAGCGCCGAAGCAGGCCCGGCGGCGATCAACGGTGCAGCAACGAACCCGGCCGCCACCGCGAGGACCGTCACGAGTTTCATATCCGCCCCTTTGCTTGCCCGGTTCGCTGTTGGAGGTAAGCCTAGGGTGCTCGCCGTGCCTGCGTACAGCATTCGTTCGCCGGTATTCATAGCGAACGCATAAGCGCGATCGGCACCAAGCGTGCGTCAGCCTGGGCATCATCGAAACATGACTGAAACAGCTGGGCCTACCACGGCCCCCGCACCGCCTCCCCCACCTCCCGACCACAGACATGAACCGAGCCGGCTCAACCAAGTGCTGGCCTGGGTCGGCATCGCCGCCGGCGTCGTCTTCATCGTCGCAGTGGTGTTCTTCTCCGGGTTCGCCCTCGGCATGCATTCCGGGGGCCATTACGGTCACCACGGCAAGGGCATGCACATGTTCCACCACAGGGGGCCGGGGCCGATGGGACCGGGCGGCCAGATGCCGGGCGGTCAGATGCCGGGCGGCCAGATGCCGGGCGGCCAGATGCCGGGGCCGGGCGGCCAGATGCCGGGACCGGGTGGCCCGACGTCGTTGCCGACGACGCCGTCGCCGGCGCCGCGTCCGTAGTTACGCCGCGCCTCGATTCATCACGGGGACAGTCTGCGCTTTTTCTTGACTTATTCCAGAAAAGGCGCAGACTGGGAAATGTGCTGGCACCCAAATTCATTCGCGCATCCGTAAGCGGTGCCGAGGTTTGGGTACCTCTAGCGGCGGAGCCATGAGCGGCTGCCTGCACCCCTAGGGAGATGAGTAGAGATGGCGGACAAGTACACGACGACTGATGCCGGGATTCCTGCGCCCAGCGACGACAATTCGCTCACCGTCGGTCCCGACGGCCCGATCCTGTTGCAGGACCACTACCTGATCGAGCAGATGGCGCAGTTCAACCGGGAGCGCATCCCGGAGCGCCAGCCGCACGCCAAGGGCGCCGGTGCGTTCGGTCGCTTCGAGGTGACCAACGACGTGAGCCGCTACACCAGGGCAGCCGTCTTCCAGCCCGGCACGAAGACCGACATGCTTGCGCGGTTCTCCACGGTGGCCGGCGAGCGTGGCAGCCCAGACACCTGGCGCGACCCCCGCGGCTTCGCGCTGAAGTTCTACACCACCGAGGGCAACTTCGACCTTGTCTGCAACAACACCCCGGTGTTCTTCATGCGTGATCCGCTGAAGTTCCAGCACTTCATCCGCTCGCAGAAGCGCCAGCAGAAGAACAACCTGCGCAGCAACCACATGCAGTGGGACTTCTGGAGCCTTTCACCGGAGTCGGCGCATCAGGTCACCTGGCTGATGGGCGACCGCGGAATCCCGAAGACCTGGCGCCACATGAACGGTTACTCGAGCCACACCTACAGCTGGATCAATGCCGACGGTGAGATTTTCTGGGTGAAGTATCACTTCAAGACCGACCAGGGCGTCGACTTCCTCACGCAGGAGGAGGCCGACCGACTGGTGGGCGAAGACACGGACTTTCACACCAGGGACCTTTATGAGGCGATCGAGCGTGGCGAGCACCCGTCCTGGACGCTGAAGGTGCAGATCATGCCGTTCGAGGAAGCCAAGACCTATCGCTATAACCCCTTCGACCTGACCAAGGTGTGGCCCCACGGCGACTACCCGCTGATCGACGTGGGCAAGATGACGCTGGACCGCAACGTCACCGACTTCCACACCGAGATGGAGCAGGCGGCGTTCGAACCGAACAACACCGTGCCCGGCACGGGGCTGAGCCCGGACAAGATGCTTCTTGCCCGCGGCTTTTCCTACGCCGACGCGCACCGGGCGCGACTGGGTGTCAACTACAAGCAGATTCCGGTCAACGAGCCGAAGGTCGAGGTGAACAGCTACTCCAAGGACGGTGCCATGCGGGTGCGCAACGTCACCGACCCGGTGTATGCGCCCAACTCCTACGGCGGTCCGAAGGCTGACCCTGCCCGCGCCGCCGAGGTGCGCTGGATGTCGGACGGCGAGATGGTCCGTGCGGCTTACACATTGCGTCCGGACGACGACGACTGGGGCCAACCCGGCACACTCGTGCGCGATGTTCTCGACGACGCCGCGCGAGACCGCCTGGCCCACAACATCATCGGGCATGTGTCCGACGGTGTTGTCGAGCCTGTGCTGTCGCGCGTGTTCGAGTACTGGCGCAACGTCGACGCGGACCTCGGGAAGAAGGTCGAGGAAGGCGTGCGCGCCAAGCTCGACGGCAACGGCGGCTGACGGCGCCTGAACCCGGGCTGGCATGATCGAGCCCATGAGTATCGACGTTGTTTACACCGCAGAATCGACGGCAACCGGAGGCGGCCGCGACGGCCACGTGAAGTCCTCCGACAACAAGATCGACCTCGACACACGACCGCCGAAGGAGATGGGCGGCAGTGGCGAGGGTGTCAACCCGGAGCTGCTGTTCTCTGCGGGCTACGCGGCATGTTTCCTCGGCGCGCTGCGGCTGGTCGCCCGCAACGACAAGGTCGAACTCGACGACGCCACCGGCATCACGGCGCGAGTCGGATTCGGAAAAGACTCGGACGGCGGCTTCGGCCTGACGACCCAGTTGATCGGCTACCTGCCGGGTCTCGAGCAGAGCCAGGCCGACGAGCTCATGGAGAAAGCCCACCAGGTGTGTCCTTACTCGAAAGCCACTCGCGGCAACATCGACGTCGAGCTGTCTTCGAAGGTCTAGGAGTGCGCATCGCCGCCGCGGCGGCGGTCGGTGCCGGTCTGGCGTTGGGTCTTGCTGCGCCGGTGCACGCCGCGCCATCGGAGCCCGGCGTCGTCAACTACGCGGTCATGGGCAAAGGCTCCGTCGGCAACATCGTCGGCGCCACGATGCGGTGGGAAAACTTCTTCACCGAGCCGTTCCAGGGGTATTGGGTCGACGTCGCCGACTGCAATAACTGGGCCGACATCGGCCTGCCCGACGTGTACAACGACCCAGACCTCGCCTCGTTCAACGGCGCCGAAACCAAGGAGTCGCCGACGGACGAGACCCATTTCGTCAAGCAGTCCGTCGGCGTCTTCGCCACCACCGATGCCGCCGACCGGGCGTTCCACCGGGTGGTGGACCGCACCACCGGATGCGCCGGACAGACCACTGCGATGCACCTCGCCGACGGCACGACGCAGGTGTGGTCATTTTCTAATGGATTGCTTAACGCCACCGACGCGCAGTGGGTGAAGCAGGAGGCCGGAACGGATCGGCGTTGCTTCACGCAAACCCGCCGTCGAGAGAACGTGCTGCTGCAGGCGAAAGTGTGCCAATCGGGCAACGGCGGACCCGCGGCGAATGTGCTTGCCGGTGCCATGCAGAACGCACTGGGTCAGTAGCCGGACGGCGGGCCGTCACGTAAAAGACACGGCACTTGTCGGTCGGCCCTTGCAGGATGGGGGGATGGCCGAGACGACGCTCGCGGTTTCGTCAGAGGTGGATCGTTCGCCATTGGCGTCGTTGAGCGCGGCGGCAGAGCATCTCACCGCGACCTGCCTCGCCGATACCCCGGTCGGGCTCGTCGGGCTGGAGCTGGAGGCGCACTGCTTCGACGTCGACGATCCGATGCGGCGGCCCGGCTGGCGGGAACTGTGCGACGTGATCGCGTCGGTGCCCGAACTGCCGGGCGGCAGCTCCATCACCGTCGAGCCCGGCGGCGCGGTCGAACTGTCCACTCCGCCGCGGGCAGGAGTTCTCGCCGCCGTCGAAGCGCTGCAGCAGGATCGCGCGGTGCTGCGGACCGCGTTCGGCCGGGCCGGGCTGGGCCTGGTCCTGTTGGGCGCGGATCCGCTCCGGCCGGCGCGCCGGATCAACCCGGGCCCCCGGTATGCGGCGATGGAGCAGCATTTCGTCGCGGCCGGAACCGGTTTGGCCGGCGCCGCGATGATGACGTCGACGGCCTCGGTGCAGGTCAACCTCGACGCCGGCCCGCCCCATGCGTGGGCGGATCGGGTCCGGTTGGCGCACGCGCTCGGCCCGACCATGATCGCGATCTCGGCGAACTCACCGCTACTCGGGGGGGCGTTCTCGGGGTGGCGCAGCACCCGTCAGCGCGTGTGGAGTCAGCTGGATACCGCCCGCTGTGGGCCGGTTCTCGGCGCCAGCGGCGACGATCCGGCCAGCGACTGGGCGCGTTATGCGTTGCGCGCGCCGGTGATGCTGGTCCACGACCCGGTCACCGGGGCTGCCGGCCCGGTCACCAGTTACGTCCCGTTCGCCGACTGGGTGGACGGCCGGGCCGATCTCGGCCACCGGCCCACCACCGCAGACTTGGACTACCACCTCACCACGCTGTTCCCGCCGGTGCGGCCGAGGCGCTGGCTGGAGATCCGCTACCTCGACAGCGTGCCCGACGCGCTGTGGCCGGCGGTGGTGTTCACGCTCGTCACCCTGCTCGACGATCCAGTGGCTGCGGCCGTCGCCGCCGACGCCACCGAGCCGGTGGCCACCGCGTGGGACGTGGCGGCTCGCGTAGGTCTGGCCGACCGGCGGCTGCAAACCAGTGCGGCCCGCTGCGTGCAGGAGGCGGCCGCGCGTGCACCCGCAGCACTGCAGAGCTCGATGCAGCGGCTGATCCGTATCGTCGAGGTCGCGAGCTGCCCCGGCAACGAGTTCGCCGAGCAGGCCATCGGCTGCGGAGTCACGCCGGCGGTGGCCCGGCTGGCGAAAGGCGAAGGGTGATGAGCCGCTCGCGCGAAGGACAAACAGCGGTAGTGACTGACGCGGAACGGCTGGCGCGTGAGTTGACAGTCGCGCGGTCGCGCACCCTCGCGCTGGTCGACTTCGACGACGACGAGCTGCGCCGCCAGTACCACCCCCTGATGAGCCCGCTGGTCTGGGATCTCGGGCACATCGGACAGCAGGAGGAGCTGTGGCTGCTGCGCGGCGGCGACACTCGTCGCCCGAGCCTGCTGGGCCCCGACGTCGAATCGCTTTACGACGCGTTCATCCACTCGCGCGCCAGCCGGGTCGAGCTGCCGCTGATGACGCCGACGCAAGCCCGGTCGTTCTGCAGCACGGTCCGCGACAAGGCTCTCGACGCACTCGACACCCAATCCGACGCGGACACGTTTGCGTTCGGGCTCGTCATCAGCCACGAGCACCAGCACGGCGAAACCATGCTGCAGGCGCTGAACCTACGGGTGGGCGAACCGCTGCTGGGGCCCGGCTCGGCACTGCCGCGCGGACGCGCAGGTGTGGCCGGCACATCGGTGCTGGTGCCGGGCGGCCCGTTCGTGCTCGGTGTCAACGCCGACACAGAGCCGTACTCGCTGGACAACGAACGCCCGGCCCATGTCGTCGATCTGCCGTCATTCCGGATCGGCCGGGGGCCCGTCACCAACGCGGAGTGGCAGGCCTTCGTCGACGACGACGGGTACCGAGTAAAGCGGTGGTGGTCGGCGCGCGGCTGGGAGCATCGCGTCAGCGCGAATCTCGTTGCGCCGCATTTCTGGAACGCCGACGGAACCCGTACCCGGTTCGGCCGCGTCGAAGAGATCCCGGGTGACGAGCCCGTGCAGCACGTGTCGTATTTCGAGGCGGAAGCGTATGCGGCGTGGGCAGGTGCGCGGCTACCCACAGAAGTCGAGTGGGAGAAAGCCTGCGCATGGGATCCGGCCGGTGAGCGCCGCCGTCGTTTCCCGTGGGGAAATGCCTCGCCGACAAGTGAATTGGCGAACCTCGGCGGTGAAGCGTTGCGGCCCGCGCCGGTCGGCGCATACCCGCGCGGCGCATCCGCGTATGGCGCGGAGCAGATGCTCGGCGACGTCTGGGAGTGGACGTCGTCGCCGCTGCGGCCGTGGCCGGGCTTCACGCCGATGATCTACGAGCGGTACTCGCAGCCGTTCTTCGAAATTGAAGGCCCTTCGCGCGAGCGATCATCGACAGGCCCCTACCGTGTGCTGCGTGGTGGGTCGTGGGCCGTCGGGCGGGACATCCTGCGGCCGAGCTTTCGCAATTGGGACCACCCGGTCCGTCGGCAGATCTTTAGCGGCGTGCGCCTGGCGTGGGACGCCACCTGATGTGCCGGCACCTGGGCTGGCTGGGGGCACCGCGGTCACTGGCGTCGCTGATGCTCGACCCGCCGTATGGCCTTGTGGTGCAGTCCTATTCGCCGCGGCGGCAAAAGCACGGGTTGATGAATGCCGACGGTTGGGGCGCCGGGTTTTTCGATGCCGACGGTGTGGCGCGACGGTGGCGCAGCGCGGCGCCGCTGTGGAGCGATGCGTCGTTCGCGTCGGTGGCACCGGTCTTGCGCAGCGGCTGCATCGTCGCCGCGGTGCGCTCGGCCAGCATCGGGATGCCTGTCGAGGCGTCCGCGTCGGCGCCGTTCAGCGACGGCCGCTGGCTACTGTCGCACAACGGCCTCGTCGACCGTGCAGTCCTGCCACCGTCGGCAGCGGCCGAGTCGATGGTCGACAGCGCACTGCTGGCGGCGTTGATCTTCGACCACGGGCTCGACGCGCTGGCCGATACCATCCGCACCGTCGCGGCCGCGGACCCCGACGCACGACTGAACATCCTGGCCGGCAACGGTTCCCGGCTGGTGGCCACCACATGGGGTGATTCCCTGTCGGTGCTGCGCACCGACGACGGCGTCGTGCTGGCGAGCGAGCCGTTCGACGACGACCCCGCGTGGCAGGACGTGCCCGACCGTCATCTCGTAGATGTTTCGGCCGGCGACGTGAGACTGACCGCGTTGAAAGGAACCCCATGAGCGTCATGCTGGCCAATCACCTCGAAGCCGGCTCCGCCAACCGGGCGTTGCAGCTCGACGTGAGCCACGGTCTGCGGCAAGCCCCGAAGACGTTGCCGCCCAAGTGGTTTTACGACCAAGCCGGAAGTGATCTGTTCGACCAGATCACCCGGCTGCCGGAGTATTACCCGACCCGAACCGAGGCGGCCATCCTGCGCGCGCGTGCCGCCGCGATCGCCGAGATCACCGGCGCAGACACACTGGTGGAGCTGGGCAGCGGCACCTCCGAGAAGACGCGGATGCTGCTGGACGCGCTGCATGCCCAAGGCACGCTGCGACGGTTCATTCCGTTCGACGTCGACGCCGGCGTGCTACAGGTCGCCGGCGCGGCGATCCTGGCGGAGTACCCCGGAATCGGCGTCGACGCAGTCTGTGGTGACTTCGAGCAGCACCTCGCTGAAATCCCCGGCGGCGGACGGCGTTTGGTGGCATTCTTAGGCTCGACGATCGGCAATCTGACTCCGCAGCCGCGCGCCGAGTTTCTGTCTCAGCTCGCCGCGGTGATGTCTGCTGGGGACAGCCTGCTGCTGGGCACGGATCTGGTGAAGGACGCGGAACGGCTGGTCCGTGCATACGACGACAGTGCGGGCGTCACCGCGGCGTTCAATCGCAATGTGCTCGCCGTGGTGAACCGTGAACTCGATGCGGATTTCCATCTCGACGCCTTCGCCCATGTGGCCCGGTGGAACGACGCCGAGGAGCGAATCGAGATGTGGCTGCGGTCTGCTCGGGCGCAGCGGGTGAACATCGCCGCACTTGACTTGAGTGTCGAATTCGCGGAGGACGAAGAGATGTTGACCGAGGTGTCGTGCAAGTTCCGCCGCGACGGGGTGGCCGCCGAGTTGGCCGCCGCCGGTCTGACGTTGACCCAGTGGTGGACGGACCCCGCCGGCGACTTCGGCTTGTCTCTTGCGCTGAAATGAACCTGCCGCAGCAGTGGCGCGACGCGCGGCCGGCGGTCAAAGGTATGCACCTCGATAGCGCCGCCTGTTCGCGTCAGAGCTTCGCCGCCCTGGACGCCGCGGCGGCGCACGCGCGCCGGGAAGCCGAGGTCGGCGGGTATGTCGCCGCGCAGGAAGCTGAGGCGACGCTGCAAGCCGGACGGGCTGCGGTCGGTGCGTTGACCGGAATGTCGACTGACGACGTCGTTTTCACCACCGGCGCCGGCCATGCACTCGACCTTCTACTCGGTGCGTGGTCGGATGAGCGGCGTGTCATCGCGTGCGTGCCAGGCGAATTCGGGCCCAATCTCGCCGTCATGACCGCCAACGGATTCGAGGTCAGCTGGTTGCCGGTGGACTCGCTGGGATGCGTAGTCGTGGACGACCTGACCTTGGAATCGCTTTCGCTCGTGCACCTGACGGTGGTGCCCAGCCACCGCGGGATCGTCCAGCCGCTGCATCAGATCGCCACAGTGTGCCGGTCGCAGGGCGTGCCGTTGGTGGTGGACGCGGCGCAGGGGCTGGGCCACGTCGACTGCACCGCCCCCGCCGCCGCGGTGTACGGGACGTCGCGCAAATGGCTGGCCGGCCCGCGCGGCATCGGCGTGCTTGCGATCCACCCGGACACCGCCGCGCGGCTGCGGCCCAGGCTGCCTCTAGGTGTTGGTGAAGCGAATATCGCTGCACGTGTTGGCTTTTCGGTTGCCGTGTGCGAGCACATCGAGCACGGCGTGGATAACACACGGGCCTACCTGGCCGGGGCCGGACGCTTGACACGGACGGTGCTCGCCGAGTTGCCCGGCTGGCGTATCGTCGAACCTCTTGATTCGCCCACGGCGATCACCACATTGGTGCCCACTGGCGGCGTGGACGTAGAAAGCGTCCGCGCAGAATTGATCGCGCGTCACTCGATCGTCACGACCGTGGCCGGCCCCCCGCGCGCGCCGTTCGAACTCGACGCGCCGGTGCTGCGCTTGTCGCCGCATGTCGACGTCACCGAGGAGGATCTGACGGCCTTCGCGCGGGCACTCAGTTCGGTGGGCGCGAAGTAACCTCCCACGTGTGCACCGGCTCGTTGGTGTGCATTCGCTCGGCGTAGCGCCGCAGCATCTCTGCCAGTGCGCGAGGCCGGGTCAGCCCGTCGTGCTCCTGCAGCGCGGTAACGGTTCGCACCTGCCACGCCGCGCCGTTGAGACCGGACTTGGCGCGGCCCTCGATGACGCCGAGATAGCGGTCACGCACGGCGACCGCGACGCCCCAGCGTCGCAACCCCTCGTCGGCCAGCGGCAGCAGCTCTCGCAGCACCAGTTCGTCGGCGGTGATCGTGCCCATTCCGGGCCAGTACAGGCGCGCCGCCATGCCGAACCGCGCTGCGGTGAAGAAATTCTCTTGTGCCGCAGCGAAACTCATCTGAGTCCACAGCGGCCGGTCCTCCTCGGACAGTGCCCGCAGCGTGCCGTAGTAGAACGCGGCGTTGGCCATCATGTCGATGACCGTCGGACCCGCAGGCAGCACACGGTTCTCCACCCGCAGGTGCGGACGGCCGTCGACGACGTCGTACACCGGGCGGTTCCACCGGTAGATGGTGCCGTTGTGCAGCCGAAGCTCGGGCAGTCGCGGCGCCCGGCCCGCCCCGAGCTCGGCGACGGGATCCTCGTCGGACAGCTCCGGAAGCAGCGACGGAAAGTACCGCACGTTCTCCTCGAACAGGTCGAAGATCGACGTGATCCAGCGCTCCCCGAACCACACTCGCGGCCGGACCCCCTGCGCCTTGAGTTCGTCGGGGCGGGTGTCGGTGGCCTGGGCGAAAAGTTCGATGCGCGTCTCCGCCCACAGCCGGTGGCCGAGGAAGTACGGCGAATTGGCACCGAGCGCGAGTTGCGCTGCGGCCAGCACCTGAGCGGCGTTCCAGTTGTCGGCGAACTGCGCGGGCGACACCTGAAGGTGCAGCTGCATGCTGGTGCACGCGGATTCCGGTGCGATCGAAGCGGTTTGCAGCGTCAGCCGTTCCGGTCCGGCGATGTCGATCATGATGTCCTCGCCGCGCGAGGAGAAGATCGAGTCGTTGAGCGCGCGGTACCGCACGGATTCGCTCATCCACTCGCCGGTCAGATGCTCGGGCATCAGCGTCGGGAGAATGCCGATCATCACGATGTGCGCGCCGTGCTCGTTGGCCTTGGTCTCCGCGGCGTTCAGGCTCGCCCGAACCTCGGATTCGAGTTCGAACGGCGACTCGCCGGGCAGCGCTCGCGGCGGCACGTTGAATTCGATGTTGTATGCGCCCAATTCCGTCTGGAATGCCGGGTCTGCGATTGCGGCCAGTACCTCGCGGTTGGCCATTGCAGGCTGATATTGCTCGTCGACGAGATTGCACTCGATCTCCATGCCGGTGAGCTGGCGCTCGAACTCGAAACTGGACTCCGAGAGCATCGTCTCGAACACGTCCAGCGACAGCTGCACCTTGCGCCGGTAGTCGCGGCGCTGTGCCCCACTGAAGGCGCTGCCCTTGACCTCGTCGCCCACACGTCGATTATCGCTTCGCGCGAGCGTGCGTGTTCGTTCCCCGACACGCCGAGAATCCCGCGTGTTCGACGCACCCTCGTCGGGCCGCGAGCGTGCAAAGTCTCGCATCGCCCGCAGGGCAGCTCCGTGACGATGGAGGCGATCTCGGGAACGCAATCGCAGGCAACGTAACCGAAAACGCACGTCGCGTACCGTCGCCGATGATGGACGCGCGACCGCGACCCGATGCGGATGCTTCCTCGCTCGACGTCGACCAGGGTGGCCTCGAGCAGGTTTCGACCGTCGACCGGATTCCGTCGCTTACCGGAATCCGCGCGGTGGCCGCGCTGCTGGTGATGGGGACCCATGCGGCATATGGCAGCGGAAAGCTCAACGCGGGCTATCTAGGGCTGGTTTACGCGCGTCTGGAGATCGGCGTGGCAATCTTCTTCGCGCTGAGCGGTTTGCTGCTTTTCGGCCCATGGGTGCGGGCGGCAGCGGGTACCGGCACCGCGCCCCAGGTGCGCACCTACGCCCGGAATCGGGTTCGGCGCATCATGCCGGCCTACGTCGTCACCGTGCTCGGCGCCTATGCGGTGTACCACTTCCGCCATCCCGGCCCGAACCCCGGCCACAGCTGGGCCGGCCTGATTCGCAACCTCACTTTGACGCAGATCTACAGCGACAACTACCTGGTGCGCTACATGCACCAGGGTCTGACGCAGATGTGGAGCCTGGCAGTGGAAGTCGCGTTCTACGCGGCGCTGCCGCTGCTGGCGTTCCTGTTGCTCGACGTGCTCTGTCGGCGGCGCTGGCGGCCGGCGCTGCTGCTCACCGGGCTGGTTGCGTTGGCGGCGATCAGCCCGGTGTGGCTGATCGTCTTGCACACCACCGATTGGTTGCCGAAAGGCGCGGGACTGTGGTTACCGCACTATCTGATGTGGTTCGTCGGCGGGATGATGCTCGCCGTGCTGCAGGTAGTGGGCGTGCGCTGCTATGCGCTGGCGGTGATTCCGCTCGCCGGGGCGAGCTACTTGATCGTGTCGACGCCGATCGCCGGCGAGGTCACCGAGGTGACTCTCACGTTGTCGGAGGACGTCGCAAAGACCTTGTTCTACGGCCTGATCGCGACGCTCGTGGTGGCGCCGCTAGCGCTCGGCGACGGTGGCGTTTATGCGCGGCTTTTGGGCAGCCGGCCCATGGTGTGGTTGGGCGAGATCTCCTACGAGATCTTTCTGGTCCACGTCATCGTCATGGAGATCGTGATGGTGTCGGTGTTGCGGTACCCGGTCTTTACCGGCTCGCTGGCGAGCCTGTTCGTCGTCACGCTAGTGCTCAGCGTGCCGGCGGCATGGGTGCTGCACCGCTTCACCCGCCCGCGGGTCAGATCCGCTGCGCGACGAACACCTGTGGACTGAGCGGACCGCCGCGCAACTGGACGTCGATCCGCGGGCCGGCGTAGGCGGCCAACTCCCGCAGCGCCGACTGACTGTAAGAACGCAGGGAACTGATCACGCCGTCATGCACGAACGGAATGAGTGCGAACGGCAGCATCGTGGCCAAACGCACAAGGTGCAGCAGCGACGGCGGTCTCGGCAGGTCGATGATCAACAGCTTCTCTGCCACCCGGGTCCCCTCCGCGATCACGGCCGCGGCCAACGCCGGCGACAGGTGGTGAAACGTCAACGCCGACACCGCCAAGTCGAAATACTGGTCAGGGCAGTCGATTTCGGTGGCGTCGGCGACTTCGACGACCGCACGGGGATGGCTGCCGAGCTCACCCTCGGCGATGTTGAGCACCGATGCCGCGTCGATGTCGGTGACGGTCACCCGCGCCGTGGGGTGCTGCTCGAGCAGCTTGCGGGACAGCGCGCCATGACCCGCGCCGAGTTCGAGGATCTTCGGATCCGGCACGTCGGTGAGTTCCTCGAGCGCGATCAGCGCGAACCGCTCGTGGTTGCGAAACACGTCGCCGGTCCACTCCAACGAACGCACGACGCTGCGCCTGATCCGCTCGTCGACGTCGTCGCGGTCGAGGTACTCCGCGCAACCGGTCTCCAGGTGGCGGTCCAGCCACGATGCGTCGGGTCCGCCCCGAGGCATCGAGTCGATATCGACGGCCCGCATCTGAACGCTGTCCATAGTTGTCATGATTGTCGATTACCCGCACATACGACAGGAGCATCCGAGTTGGCCGACTTCGTCGCCTCCATCGACCAGGGCACCACCAGCACTCGCTGCATGATCTTCGACCAGGCCGGTTCGGAGGTGGGGCGTCATCAGCTCGAACACGAGCAGATCCTGCCGCGTGCCGGCTGGGTGGAGCACAACCCCGTCGAGATCTGGGAGCGCACGACGTCGGTACTGGCTTCGGCGCTGAACAAGACGAACCTGGCCGGCACGGATCTCGCGGCGATGGGGATCACCAATCAGCGTGAGACGACGGTGGTGTGGAATCGTAAGACCGGGCGGCCGTACTACAACGCGATCGTCTGGCAGGACACCCGCACCGACAAGATCGCGTCCGCCCTGGATCGTGACGGCCGCGGCGACGTGATCCGCCGCAAGGCCGGTCTGCCGCCCGCGACCTACTTCTCCGGTGGAAAGCTGCAGTGGATCCTCGAGAACGTCGACGGGGTGCGGGAAGCCGCGGAGAACGGCGACGCGATCTTCGGCACCACTGACTGCTGGGTGCTCTGGAACCTGACCGGTGGCGCGCGTGGCGGCGTGCACGTCACTGACGTCACCAACGCGAGCCGCACGATGCTGATGAATCTGGAGACGCTGGACTGGGACGACGAACTGTTGTCGTTGTTTTCGATTCCGCGAGCGATGCTGCCCGAGATCAAGCCGTCGTCGTCGCCGCAGCCGTACGGGGTGACCCATGCGTCGGGTCCACTGGAGGACGAAGTGCCGATCACGGGCATTCTCGGCGACCAGCAGGCCGCGATGGTCGGCCAGGTGTGTTTCGAGGCGGGCGACGCCAAGAACACCTACGGCACAGGCAATTTCCTGCTGCTGAACACCGGCGAGAGCATCGTGCGGTCGGACAATGGGCTGATCACCACAGTGTGCTACCAGTTCGCTTCCCAAAATCAAGGTGAAGCGAAACCCGTTTACGCGCTTGAGGGTTCGATTGCGGTCACCGGATCTGCCGTGCAATGGCTTCGCGATCAGCTTGGCATCATCAGTGGTGCCGCGCAAAGCGAGGCCCTGGCGCGTCAGGTCGACGACAACGGCGGTGTGTATTTCGTGCCGGCATTCTCGGGGCTGTTCGCGCCGTACTGGCGCTCCGACGCGCGCGGCGCGATCGTCGGGCTGTCGCGGTACAACTCGAACGCACACCTGGCCCGCGCCACCTTGGAGGCGATCTGCTACCAGAGTCGCGACGTCGCCGACGCCATGGAGGCCGACTCCGGTGTGCACCTCGAAGAGCTCAAGGTGGACGGCGGCATCACCGCCAACGACTTGTGCATGCAGATCCAGGCCGACGTACTCGGGGTCGACGTGGTCCGGCCTGTGGTCGCCGAAACCACCGCGCTCGGTGCCGCTTACGCGGCGGGCCTTGGTGTCGGCTTCTGGTCGAATCCTGCTGAGCTACAGGCGAATTGGCAGGAAGACAAGCGCTGGTCCCCGCAGTGGAGCGAGGACCAGCGCGAGTCTGCGTATGCCGGCTGGCGCAAGGCCGTCGAGCGGACGCTGGACTGGATCGACGTCTAGTCGGCGTCGCCCAGCACGCCGTAGATATCGCGACGGGCCTTGTTGACGATGTCGCCGATGCGCTTCTGCTGTTCGGGCGTCGCGGCGTGCGCCGACTGGAACACGGCGGCGGCGAGCTGACCGAATGCGGCGCGAAGGTTGACCTCGTTGGGGTCGGCTCCTTCGGCGATCTCTTCCCACGGCGGGGTCTGCGCCGTCGCGGTGGCTTGGCGGCCCGCGTCGGTGAGCTCGAAAAGCCGCTTGCTGCCTTCGGATTCGGTTCCGACGATCAAGCCCTCATCGACGAGCAGCTGCAGCGTCGGGTAGACCGAGCCGGGGCTGGGCCGCCACAGGCCGTTGCTGCGTTGCCCGATCTCCTGGATCATCTCGTACCCGTGCATCGGCCGTTCGGTGAGCAGTGCGAGGATCGCCGCGCGGACGTCACCTCGCCTGCTGCGGCCGCGGCCCCGCCCGCGACCACGATGCCCGCCCGGGCCGAACCCGAAGCCGGGGCCGTAGCCAAACCCGAAGCTCGCGGTCCGGGCCTGTTCTTTGAAATGTTCGCGCATCTCCCGCTTCGCTTCCCGCCGGGCCTGGTGCATCGCGCGCCGGCTGTGCGGGTCGAACGGGTCGAAGCCGTATCCTTCGCCTTGCGGGCCCGTAGGCCCGTCGAATGGTTGTGTCATGTGGTTCTCGTTTCTGCTTGGGATCGGTGCGCCGTGTGCGCTTCCGATACGATCACGATATATCGGAATCTATCGCAATGCAAGAACACGGCAGGCTCAGCGTTTGTCGAGCTCGGTAAGCACCCAGCCGGCCCACTTCGACTGCATGCGCGTGTACCGCAGCCCGTACTCCAGGGCGGCGCGCGCAAAGAACGCCTCGTCGCCCCCGCGGGACCAGTCGTGGGCGTCGTGAATCTGCTCGTACCGCCTGTGCCGGCCGTCGCACTCGTCGCGGAACGCCTCGAGGTAGTGGCGGGCCTTCTGGCGGGGCAGCTCGTCCAGCAGGAAAACCCGCAGGACCTGCACACTTCGGAAGGTCGGGTCCTCCTGCGGCGACGTCAGCCAGCGCTGCAGCTCGGCGCGCCCGGCATCGGTGATCGCATACTCCTTGCGCCCCCGCGGCCCGACGTCGGTGACCTCGATCAGGCCGACGCCGGCGAGCTTGTTCAGTTCCCCGTAGAGCTGGCTCTGCGTGGCCGGCCACACGTGGGCCATCGACGCCTCGAAAACCTTGAGCAGGTCATAGCCACTGGCCGGGGCTCGGGCGAGGAGGCCGAGCGCGGCATGTCGCAGACTCACACGGGCATCCTAACGTCCTGTATTGACATGTCTTCGATATTACGCCAATATAGACCTGTCAATACAGGAATGTCAGAGAGCGAATCCATGACCGAAGCCCTAGAGACCGTCGTCCCGTTCTTCCGCCGCGACTACGCGCCCGTGGCCGACGAACTGACCGCATTCGACCTACCCGTCGAGGGCGCGATCCCGCCGGAGCTCGACGGCTGGTATCTGCGCAACGGCCCGAACCCGCGCCAAGCCACCCAGCACTGGTTCACCGGCGACGGCATGATCCACGGTGTGCGCCTGGAGAACGGCCGGGCCGCCTGGTACCGCAACCGTTGGGTGCGCACCGAGAGCTTCGAGCACCCGTTCGACCTCTACAACTCCGACGGGACGCGCAATCTGCACGCGAGTGTGGCCAACACCCACGTGATCCGGCATGCCGGCAGGACGCTGGCGCTGGTCGAGTCGTCCTTGCCGTACGAGATCACCAACGCTCTGGAAACGTTGGGCTGCTACGACTTCGGCGGCAAGCTCGCCGACTCGATGACCGCGCACCCCAAGATCTGTCCGACCACCGGCGAACTTCACTTCTTCGGCTACGGCAACATCTTCGCCCCGCACGTCACCTATCACCGCGCCGAGGCCAACGGCGAGTTGACGATCAACCGGCCGGTCGACGTGCCCGCGCTGACGATGATGCACGACTTCGCCCTGACGGCGCAGCATGTGGTCTTCATGGATCTGCCCGTGGTGTTCGACCTAGACATCGCAATCAACGGCGGCGCCATGCCGTACCGCTGGGACGACAGCTACGGCGCCCGGTTCGGTGTGTTGCGCCGCGACGACCCGTTTGGTGAGATCCGCTGGTTCGACGTCGATCCCTGTTACGTGTTCCACGTGTCGAACGCATACGACCACGGGAATTCGATTGTGCTCGAGGCGGTTCGGTATCCCGAGCTCTGGCGTAACGACGGCGGCTTCGACACGGACGGTGTGATGTGGCGCTGGACCATCGATCTGGGTACTGGTGGCGTCGACGAATCCCAACTCGACGACCGCAGTGTCGAGTTTCCGCGTATCGACGACAGGCTCACCGGTCGCCCCGCGCGCTACGCGATCGCGGTTGGCGACGGCAGCCTGGTCCGTTACGACGTGAACAGTGGGGCCGCCGTCGAGCATCGGTTCGACGGTGGCGAGCCAGGTGAGGCAGTGTTCGTTCCCTCGGGTGCCGACGAGTCCGCGGGCTGGTATATGTCCTACGTGTACGACAAGGAGCGCGACGGCAGCGACCTGGTGATCATCGACGCATCGGATTTCGCCGGTGAACCCGTTGCCCGCGTGGGGCTTCCGCATCGGGTGCCACACGGCTTCCACGGCAACTGGATCACCGACTGACGCATGGCTAACCCGGCGGAGCGAACCCGCCAGGCTCAGCGTGAGGCTGCGGCTGCGGCGTCGCGGATGTCTCGGCGGGCGGGGCCGTCGGTGGCACCGCCGCGCTGACTGGTGGGCTCGCGGGTGGCCGCAGGCGCGTCAACTCCCGGCGATGCCGCTCGGCGAGCACCGCCGCGAGCATGTAGTGCGGTGGTGTGCCCGGCGGCGGGGGCGGGGAGATCTGCGCGGATACGTCCGCCGCGATCCGGTAGGCCATCTGGTCACGCACCTGCGGCTGCAGTTGCGTTGCCCGCGAAAGGAATTGGCGGGCAAGCGCAGCGGTGTCCGGCCGCAGTCCGGAAAGCTGCAGCGACGACGCCCACCACGCCAGCGACGGCGGCATCATCGGCGGCGGCTCGAGTTTCGGCCCGCGCTCGCTGATCACCACCGTGCCGGCGAACACGTCGCCGATGCGTTTGCCTTTCGACGAGATCAGGCTGCAGATCACCGCCGGCCCCCCGGCGAACATCCAGATTTCTACCACCGCGGCCAGCGCGCGAAACAGCGCCTGCCGGAAGCGTTCCGGGCCGCCGTCGTCGGACACCACGCGCAAGCCCATGGCCATCTTGCCCAGCGAACGGCCCCGGGTCGCTGTCTCGAAGATCACGGGATAACCGACGAACGCGAGCACCGTGAAGATGGTCAAGAATGCTGCGAGCAGCGCGCCGTCGAACTGACTGAACATGGTCGCGGCCAGCACGACGCCGGCGATGTAGATCGTGAAGATCACCAGCATGTCGATCAGGATGCCGACAGCGCGCACCGGCAGCTGCGCGATCTGCACTTCGACGACGACGGCATCGCCGGTCACCACGTCGGCCATACCCGAAACGCTACCGGCCCATAGACTCGCGGCGTGGACGTCGACGCGTTTGTGCAGGCCCATCGCGCGAGCTGGGATCGCCTCGACCTGTTGATCAAGCGCCGGCGCAGACTCGAGGGTGCGGAGATCGACGAACTTGTCGAGCTCTACCAGCGGGTGTCGACGCATCTGTCGATGGTGCGCACGGCGTCGTCGGATTCGGTTCTGGTCGGTCGGTTGTCCAGCCTGGTGGCTCGTGCCCGGTCTGCCGTAACCGGCGCACACGCGCCGCTGTGGAGCGAGTTCGTCCGGTTCTGGACGGTGTCGTTTCCGGTGACCGCGTATCGCGCCTGGCGGTGGTGGCTGGCCACGGCCGTCGCGTTCGTCTTTGTCGTCGCGCTGATCGCGGTGTGGGTGGCCGGCAATCCGGAGGTGCAGGCGACCCTCGGCACGCCACCGGAGATCGACAAACTGGTCAACCACGATTTCGCCTCGTACTACCGCGAACATCCGGTGGGCTCCTTCGCGCTGCAGGTCTGGCTCAACAACTCTTGGGTCGCCGCGCAGTGCATCGCGTCCGCGGTCGTGCTCGGCTTGCCGATCCCGTACGTGCTGTTTCAGAACGCGGCCAACACCGGCGTGATCGCTGGGCTGATGTTCCACGCCGGCAAGGCCGACATCTTCCTGGGCTTGTTGACGCCGCACGGGCTTCTCGAGTTGACGGCCGTGTTCCTGGCCGCCGCGGCGGGGATGCGGCTGGGCTGGTCGGTGATCTCGCCCGGCAACCGCCCGCGCACGCAGGTACTGGCCGAGCGTGGCCGTGCGGTGGTGTCCATCGCTGTGGGTTTGGTTGCGGTGCTTCTTGTTTCGGGATTGATCGAGGCGCTCGTAACGCCGTCGCCACTGCCGACATTTGTGCGCATCGCCATCGGCGTGCTCGCCGAGGTGGCGTTCCTCGCCTACATCGTCGTGTTCGGCCGCAGGGCAGTCGCGGCCGGCGAATCCGGTGACCTCGCCGACGCGCCCGATGCCGACCTCGTGCGGTAGTCACCCTCCCGGCGTCTGCTCGCGCACTGAAGCGGGATTACAGCTTGCCGGCGGCCTTCATCGTGAGGTACCGGTCGGTCAGCGCGGGCGCCAGTTCCTCGGGCAGAGCGTCGACCACGTCGACCCCGCTCCGCCGCAGCCGTGATGCGATGGCGCGCCGGTCATTTCGCGACCGCTCGGCTGCGGCAGCGTCGTAGACCTCGGCGGCGTCCGAGCGGCCCGAGGCGAGCACGTCGACGCGCGGATCGGCCACCGCGGCGACGATCACCTGATGCCTGGCCGACAGCCGCGGCAGCACGGGCATCAGCCCCTCGTCGAGTGCGGAAGCGTTGAGGTCGGTGAGCAGCACCACGAGCGAGCGGCGACGGGTGCGGCGCTGGATCGCGGCGACCATCGCGGTCGCGTCGGATTCGACGAGCGCCGGTTGCAGCGGCGCCATCGCATTGACGAACTGTGCCAGCACCTCGGTGCGCGACGCGTTGTACACCGCAGCCCGGGTCACCCGGTCGTGTGCCAGGAAGTCGACGTGGTCGCCGGCCCGCGAAGCCAGCGCCGCCAGCAGCAGCGCGGCGTCCAGCGACCAGTCCAGCCGCGGCCACCCGCGGGGGTCGCCGGCCGTAGGATCCACCCCTACCCGGCCCGCGGACGTACGCCCGGTGTCGACTACTAGCAGCACCCGGCGGTCGCGTTCCGGTCGCCAGGTCCGCACCACCACGTCGGCCCGCCGCGCCGTGGCCCGCCAGTCGATCGAACGGACGTCGTCACCGAACACGTACTCCCGCAGCGAGTCGAACTCGGTGCCCTGACCCCGGATCAGCACCGGTAACAGCCCGTCGATCTCACGCAGTTTGGCCAGCCGCGACGGCAGGTGCTTGCGGGACAAGAAGGGCGGCAGAATCCGTACCTGCCAGTCCACCTGGCGCGAGCCCTGCCGCCCGGCGATGCGCAACGGGCCGATCGACCGCGCCGTGACCGCCGCCGCATCCTGGTCGCCGCGGCGCACCGGCCGCAGCCGCGTGACAACCGTCTGGCGCTGTCCACCGGCGATCGACACGTCGTGTGCGCGCGGCTCCGCGTTGGCACTGGGCGCCCAGGCGTCGCGGATCTGGCCCCGGAATCGGCGACGACCGCTGTTTGTGACCGTCAGCACCACATCGACCGACTGGCCAAGCCGCGCCGAAGTGCCACCGTCCCTTAAGAATTCCAATGCCCGCGTGCTGGCCGCCAGTCCGGCATCGAGTGCGATCAGTGCCACGACAGCAACGAGCAGCATCACGAAAAGCCTTGCCGGCCATGGGGAGAAGCCAACCGGCAACACGCACAGCAGAGCCAGGAGCGCGGCCCGGCCAGTAATGACCACTACCGCGGCACCGGAACCGACGACAAGATGCCGTCCAACACGCCGTCCGGGCTGGCGCCCTCCAGCTCGGCCTCCGGCCGCAAGCCGATCCGATGTCGCAGCACCGGCCGGGCCATCGCCTTAACGTCGTCGGGCGTGACGTACTGGCGCGCCGACAGCCACGCCCAGGCCCGCGCGCATGCCAGCAGGGCGGTGGCCCCACGCGGTGACACGCCCAGCTGCAGCGACGGCGATTGCCTTGTGGCACGGACGATGTCGACGATGTAGCCGAGCACCTCGTCGGCCACCAGAACTTGACGGACCTGCTGCCGGCCGGCCTTCAGGTCGTCTGCGGTCGCGACCGGCCGGACCTCCGAAAGGTCGCGGGGGTCGAAGCCGCGGGCGTGCCGGTCGAGGATTTGGATCTCTTGATCGCGGGGCGGCAGCGGCACGTTGAGCTTCAGCAGGAAACGGTCGAGTTGCGCCTCGGGCAGCTGGTAAGTGCCTTCGTACTAGATCGGGTTCTGCGTCGCGGCGACGATGAAAGGGTCGGGCAGCGCCCGCGCCTCACCCTCGACGCTGACCTGGCGCTCTTCCATCGCCTCCAACAGTGCGGCCTGGGTCTTGGGTGGCGTGCGGTTGATCTCGTCTGCCAGAAGCAGATTGGTGAAAACCGGCCCGGCGCGGAACTCGAACACCGCGGTGCGCGCGTCGTAGACCAGCGAACCCGTGACGTCGCCGGGCATCAGGTCGGGGGTGAACTGCACGCGTTTGAAATCCAGTTGCAGCGCCGCGCCCATCGCGCGCACCAGCAGCGTCTTGGCGACACCGGGCACGCCCTCGAGTAGCACGTGGCCGCGGCACAGCAGCGCGATCACCAGGCCGCTCACCACCGAGTCTTGACCGACTACGGCCTTACCGATCTCTGCGCGCAGCGCCATCAATTTGGCGCGTGCGTCGCCGGCGGTCTGATCGGGAGCCGGGGCCTCTTGTTTCACGAGTGTGCAACCTGCCTTTCGACGTCGTCGAGCTCACGGGTGAGGTTAACCAGTTCCGCATCGGATGCCGGTGGCGGACCGAAGAGAATGAGGCTTAAGGCTTCCGGGCGCTTGTCGCAACGTCCCGCGATAGCTGCGACCACGGCTTGCGGTGCCGCGTTGACGGTCAAGCCCAGGCGGGGAAGCATGCGCTGCAGTGCGGCGGTGCGCAGCGCCTCGGCGGCGCGGTCGCGGGCCCGTCGAGACCGGTACAGCCGGCCGCGGCCCTCCACGGTCTCCGACGCCCGCACCACCACCGGCAGCCTTTCGGCCACCAGCGGACCCAGCCGCCGGCCTTGCCACAGCGCCGCCAGCGCGACCACGACACACAGCTGTGCGACGATCCAGTTCACGCTTTTCGGGATCAGATCGGAAATGGTTGCGCTGCCCGAGGTTTCACCTTCGATGTGCTCCGCCGCGTACCAGATCAGCTGGGGTTGCGTGCCGGCAAGGTTCATCGCCAGCGCTGCGTTGCCCTGCTTCAACAGGCCGGAGTTCGTCATGAAATCGTCACTGCCGACGACGGTGACGGTCCGGCCGTCGGCCTGATACCGCACGAGGGCGCCGTCGTAGCAGCTCGTTACCGGGTAGTTGTCGACGGACTCGTACACGTCGGTGCCACCGAATTGCACCTCACCGGCGCGCGACGCCTCAGGCAGGTCGCATCCCGGCTTACCGCCGCCGAACTTGGCACCGCGGCCGATCCGGATCTTGGGCGACAACGCCTCGCGCGTCGTCGACACCGGTTGCACGAGCAGGCGATCACCGGGCGCCCGTGCGAGCCGCGCTGTCGAGTCGTCGGTCAGATACTGGGTCTGGGTGAGCAGCAGCAGCGAATCGGGTCGCGCGGCCCGTTCGACATCGGCGACGCTGTGCGCGACGACGACGTTCAACCCGTGATCGCGCAGCAGGGTCACCAATGCCCTGGCGCCGTCGGGACTTGTCGAGTCGGCGTCCATCCGGCCCCCTGAGCGTGGCGCGGTCAGGTATGTGCTTACCGCCGCGACACCGGCGATCACAATGATCGCCAACAGCGCCCAGGCCCACGTCCGCGATCGCCCGGTGGGCTGCGTAACCCCTTGGGCCACTGCGACATCGGTCACTGCAGGTGCGCCCATGCATCGGGCGTGGGCCGCGCTGTCCCGTCGGCTGTTGCGCCGGTCCGGTGCGTGCGGATCCGCTCGTCCAACGCCGCTATGTTCGAATACGCCGGCTCTGTGCCCGGCCGCTCCCCGTAGGTGACGTCGTTAAAAGTCGCTGCGGCGTCGGTCAATTCGGCGGCGAGATCTGGCATCGACTGCCCGGCATCGTGCGCCAGCTCGTTCGCAGTGCGCCCCGGTACCGCATTGAGCACACCGTTTTCCTCGAGCTGACGGGCGACGGCCCGCAGCCGATGGCGAATCGCAGCGGCCCAATTCCCTTCGGCAGCATAACGTTCCGCGGTTGCCCGATGTTCGGCCGCGCTCAACTCGGCCTCGTCGAACAGCCGGATGTCGCCCTTGCGGTTCGTGCGCATCGTGCGTCGTGCGATGCGGATGGCCACCACCACTGCGACCATCACCAATGTGAGCAGCACCGCTACGGTGAACCAGCCGCCGGGCAGTTGGGCGGCGTCGCCGATCAGTCGGTAGATGAGATCGTTGATCCAGTCGTTGACGCGGTCGAGCAGGCCTTCCTTGGGGTACATCGGCTTCGACAGTTCGCGTTGCGCGGCGTCGTGCGCAGTGTCACGGTCGATGAGGACTGTCGACATGGATCAGGGTTGGCGGGTCAGCCAGAGGTGGTCGGTGGAATCAGCCGACTCGACTGTCTCGACCCTCGCGCCGGTCTGCAGTACCAGGTCGAACGCCTCGGCACGCATCCGCCGGTCGGTATACAGCAGCACGACGATGCCCGCGGTGAACGGTGCGGTGATGATCTGCCCAATGGCTCCGCCCACCGACAAGATGGCCATGGCGCCGAGCGACAGACCGGTCGACGACGAGGTCAGTCCCAGGACCAGCGCGCCGACCGCGAACGGTATCGACACCGCGTAGGCCACCATCTGCGCGACGATCGCGCCCAGGATGAGGATGCCGAAAACCCGCCAAAAAGATCCGCGGACAAGCGCGAACGACCGGCCGATCGCGCCGAAGACGCGCGACCGTTCCAGCACGATCACCGCCGGCGCAAAGCTGAGCTTCGTCCAGAAGAAGACGAACACGGCGGCCAGCCCGACAAGGATCGGAAAGATCAGCAGCACACCGAGAGTGGGGCTGGCCACGGCGGAGAGCGTGATGATGCCCACGCCGATGGCGGCCAGCAGCACGGCGCCCAGTCCTTCGAGCAGCGTCAGCCCGATCAGCGCTGCGAGCCGGCCCCGGATCCGGTCCCACGCCTCGCGGATGGTGATTGGCGCGGCAAACACGGCCCGCCCGATCACCACCGTCAGCATGCCGCTGAGCACCACCCCCGACAGCGCGCTGGCCACGACGCCGACCATTTCCGAGAGGTAGGTGCCGAGCAGGCCGGTCGTGGAATCGTCCTGCACACGCGACATGGCGGTGTCGCCGTACGCCGCCAACGGCACGACGGTGGTGAAGATCAACACGATGAGCTGGGTGATGATGACGACGACTGCGGTGAGCCCCAGCGTGGCCTTGGGATTGACCCGGATGTAGGCGAACGCCGCGTTGAAGATTTCGGACAATCCCAGTGGCCGCAACGGGATGATTCCCGGTTTCAGCGCCGGAGGCGGGGAATAGCCGGGGTAGGCGGTCTGGCCGTATCCAGGCGGTGGGTAGGAGGGCGGGCCGTACCCGGGCGGCGGGTAAGGGTGCTGATAGCCCTGGGATTGGTACGCCGGATAAGCGAACGGCGACGGGGGCGCCGGTTGCGTGGGACGAACACCCCCGTCGTCGTTGGTCATGCCGACCATCCTGGCCACCGTCAGGGCAAACCGCAACGAGAGCCGCTAGACCGTCTGCTCTTCGCGCAAGCGCTCATCGCGGCGCGTAGCGTCGGGCGCTATGGCGGATTTGAAGGCGCGGCTGCAGGCTGATCTCACGGCGGCGATGAAATCGCAGGATCGGCTGCGCACGGCGACCCTGCGGATGGTACTAACCGCGATCCGCAACGCGGAGGTCGCCGGCAAAGAGGCCAGGGAACTGAGCGACGACGAGGTGCTCAAGGTGCTTTCGCGGGAGTCGAAGAAGCGCGGCGAAGCCGCCGAGATCTACACCCAGAACGGGCGCGGCGAGCTGGCAGCAAACGAGCACGCCGAAGCACGGGTGATCGACGAATACCTGCCGACGCCGCTGACCGAGGCGGAGCTGGCTGACGTCGCCGACACCGCGATCGCCCAAGTCGCCGAAGAGATCGGCGAGCGCCCGTCGATGAAGCAGATGGGACAAGTGATGAAGGCCGCGACCGCGATAGCGGCAGGCAAGGCGGACGGAGCGCGTCTTTCGGCGGCCGTCAAAGACCGGCTGTAGCAGTTTTCTCGACGCCGCGGACGGGTATCCACCTGCCATGACGCGGTTTGGATACACCTTGATGACCGAGCAGAGCGGTCCGAAAGACCTTGTCCGCTATGCGATTTCGGCAGAGCATGTGGGTTTCGACTTCGAAGTGTCCAGTGACCACTACTTTCCGTGGTTGAGTTCGCAAGGCCATGCTTCTTACGCGTGGACGGTGCTCGGCGCGGTTGCACATGCCACCGAGCAGGTCGAGCTGCTCACCTATGTGACCTGCCCGACGATGCGCTACCACCCCGCGATCGTGGCGCAGAAGGCCGCGACGCTGCAGATCCTCGCCGACGGCCGGTTCACGCTCGGGCTGGGCACCGGCGAGAACCTCAACGAGCACGTCGTGGGCCGCGGGTGGCCTGCTATCGACCGTCGCCAGGAGATGCTGAAGGAGGCCATTCAGATCATCCGCGAGTTGTTCGGCGGCGAACTTGTGAGCTGGAAAGGGGAGTACTTCGAGGTCGACTCTGCCCGGCTGTGGGACATCCCGGAAAACCCGGTCAGCATCGGCGTCGGCGTATCAGGGGAGAAATCGGTCGGCACGTTCGCGCCCCTCGCGGACCATCTGATCGCCGTCGAGCCGGACCGCCAACTCGTCGACGCCTGGCACGACGCGCGTCAGGCCACCGGCCTGCCCGACGACTACCGGGTGATCGGTCAGATCCCGGTGAGCTGGGATTCCGGCCGAGATGCTGCGGTCAAGCGCGCGCACGACCAGTTCCGATGGTTCGCCGGCGGCTGGCACGTCAATGCCGACCTGCCGACCACCGCCGGGTTCGCGGCGGCGACGCAGTTCGTCCGCCCCGACGACGTCGCCGACAACATCCCCTGCGGACCCGATCTCGACGCGATTGTCGACGCGGTCAGCGAGTACTGGGAGGCCGGTTTCACCGACATCGCGCTGGTGCAGATCGGTGACGAGGCACAGGATCGGTTCCTCGCCGAGGCCGCCGGGCCCTTGCTGCTGAAGCTGCGTGACGCCGCCCCGAAGTAACGAGGCTGCCATTCAATTCTGTTGCCTGCCAATTGGTTGCGTGCGGTATGGAATCAAGAGGTAGGAGCCGTGCACCGAAAAGTGACGCTCAACCGGCCTGACGGCCCTCCCGGCTGCGCTCGTATGCGCGCCGGCGGATGTCGGTGAGCCATTCCGGCGCCAGCTTCACATCGGGAGCGCTGTGGATTGTCGGGTCGAATGCAACATCGCGCGACGGCCCCGCGGGCACAACGTCTTCCAGGCGCACCGCGGCCAGCGGTTCGAAATCGTTAGAGCCGCAGGCTTGGTCGAGCCGGTACTCGAGGCCATCGCGGTTGAGGTGCTCAATGGCGTCGTCGAGCGAGAGCCCGTCGGCGTCGAACGTCGACGTCATCTGTGCCCGAATCCACCAGTACTTGCCGTGATATCGCAACGGCATCAGCGTCGTCATCGGAGCCTGCCACGACGTCACGGGCCGCAGCGCGAACCGGGTGAGGCGACCCGAGCCGGTGGAAGCGGTCAAGATGTCCCAGGGCGTGGCAGCGAACGGCTGCGGGGGAATGCGGATCGCCAGCCCGATGAGGTCGGGCAGCGCGCCGGGCAGCCCGATGGCCTTCGACACCCGGCCGATCACTTCCGAGGAGTCGACGGGCAGTCCTTCCCCGGGCGGCGCGATGCGCTCCAACGAGCCATTCGCGATAACTCCCGCCGGGTGGAAGACCCGCCGACGGCGGATGGCGGACCCCAGTCCCAGCGGCAACGCAACGATGTCAGACGCTTTCACCTGCTTGTGGTGCCCCATGTCCGGGCACCACAAACACGTCGCGGGTTTGAGGACGGCCACTACAGGGCAATACAAAGTTCCGAATCCAGACACTCTCGAAAGGCCTGCCATGACCTCCGTACCCGCTTCGAATGCGAGAGTTCGTTGACGATCGCGCTGCCCGGCCTCTGCGAGACGATTGTGGCGGACACCGGGGTTTACCAGCCGCAAGAGGATTCATGGCTTCTCATCGAGACCCTGCAGCGCACCGGGCTCGCACACCGGCGCCGAGTGCTCGACCTCTGCACCGGCAGCGGCATATTGGCGGTGGCGGCCGCGCAGTTGGGCGCGTCGGAGGTCACAGCGTTCGACATCTGCCCGCACGCCGTGCGGTGCTCGCAGGCCAATGCGAGCGCCATCGGCGTCGACGTCGACGTCCGCAAAGGAACACTTTCAAATGCGTTGGCGTGCGGGCCTTTCGACGTCGTGTTGTCGAATCCACCGTACGTTCCCGTCGCGCCGCATTCCGATGCCGAGTCGATTTCTACCGCAGCCGGGCCGGCCTGGGCCTGGGACGCGGGTGACGACGGCCGCTTGGTTCTCGATCCGCTGTGCGCTGCGGCGCCGAAGCTATTGGCCGACGGCGGGACGATGCTTGTTGTGCAATCGGAGTTCGCGGGTGTCGAGCAAACCATGGAAGCGTTGCGCGCCGGCGGTTTGGACACGGAAGTCGCTCTGTGGCAATGGATTCCGTTTGGGCCGGTGTTGTCGGCACGGGCGAAGTGGCTGGAGGCCACCGGGCGACTGGCTGCCGGGCGGCGTGATGAGCTGCTGGCAGTGATACGGGCGGACAAGCGATGAGCTGTTCGCAGCGGCGTCTGGTCCGCCTCGTCCCGTCCGGGCCGATGCTGGTCGAAGGGCCCGTGCACATCGAGCTGCCAGACGGCAGCGTCGTCGACTCCGACCGGTTCATGGTCGCGATCTGTATGTGCCGACGCAGCAAGACATATCCGCTGTGCGACACCAGTCACCGTCAGCGCCGCCGCGCTGTGAAGTCAGACCAGCGGCCGGCGTAGTGAGCTGCGGCCGGCAGACCAGCTGGCCGTCATGTGGTCGGCGAGGCGATCCTCCACGACGTCGCGGGCCCGCATCCCGAACACGACATTGCCCTCGAGGTGCGGTTCTCTGGCGAGCAGATCGCCGACGACATCGATGCGCACTACCTGCTCGTGCACGGCATCGGCTTCCACGTGTTCGCGGTAGAACGCGATACACGGCTGCGGCGCACCCATCCGCTCCAACGCCTCGGCGAGGCGGCGCGACCCCGGCGACGACGTGATCTCGGTGGCCGCGAAATGGCCGATCGCGGCACCCCGCATCGACCGGTGCAGCCCGAAATACGACATCAGGTTCACCACCGCCAGGGTTTCCGCCGGCACGTCCGCGAGATAAGCGAGGTAACTGCCGTCGAGCCCGGCGGCGATCATCAGGTCGGAGAACAACTGTTGATGGACGTGCTCGCCACGGCCGCCGCCGTACTCGTCGAACTCGACGGCGACGAACGACGCTTTCGCCTGACCGATCAGGCGGGGGATCGCGAATGCGTGAGGGTCGGCCTCTTTGAGGTGATAGAGCGACCGGTGCACGAAGTACTCCCGCATCTGCTCCCAAGTGCCCGCATCGCGCAGGTGGTACGAAAGCCCTTCGGCATCAACGGGTTCCACCGACATCGCGTCCATCTCGGCTTCCGCGGTGTCGCCGGAGCTGATCTCGCCGACCTCCGCGCGCACGGCTGTGACGAAGTTCCCTTCCAGTTCGGCGCGGAACCGCAGAAGGTCGGGGTTCCACTCCAACTCGGGGTCGACGCCGACGAAGCCGCGGTAGTGCAGCTCGTAGCAGACGTAGAGCGCGAGTTGAAGATCCAGGCCGTAGGAGTCGGCGTCGGCAACCGCGCTGGCGGAGATCGGCGATTCTTGAGTACGCAGCAACTCGAGGACCGCGGCGGAAAGCGGCCCGGCCGCCTCGGGCAGCGCAGGCTCGACCGACGTCGACGCAAGCGTCATGCGTTATTCCTACCCGCGAAGTCCAGTCGCTGAAACTTGCAGGGCCGCCGGCAATCCGTCAGACGTAAGTTGACACCCCCGTGTTACTGGGCAGGGGCTGAAGCGTCACACGACATCAGACAGGGCATCTTCGGGTGGCGTACCGCAGCGCAGATGTGCGGTCATCAGGAGGTTGTCGTATGTGGAGCGTGACGGCATCGTGCCGTTGTGGCGCAAACCGGTGAAGTCGCTGCTGATTTGTTCGGCCAGACTGCGGAGCTTGACTTGAGTTTCCTGAGATCGCCACTTGAGCAATTCGAACGCGGCATCCTCGTCGATTTCATAAATCACCATCAACATGCCCTTGACCTGCTCGATAGACGCTCGTCGCTCGGTGATACGGCTGACCGCGGCGGTGATCTGGTCCTGGCGCGCCTTCTCGGCCGGCGTGACATCGATGTAGAAGCCGTGGGTGCCTATCACGTTGTTGGCATCGTCGCGCAGCTGATCTCCCACGACCACAACGTGATGCACGCGGCCCGCGACGTCAACGATGCGATGGCGACTGCTAAATGCTTGGCGCGTCTGTCGAATCAGTTCGAGGGTGTCAGCGACCTGACGGTAGTCCTCGGGATGCTTGTGCGCGAGCACAGTTTCGGTAGTCGGCACAGCTGCACCCGGCAGGTAGCCGTGCATCCGCTCAACCTGAGGAGACCATTGCCAGTGGTCGTCGTCGAAGGAGTAGCGGAACCAACCCACGCGCTGCGGGCCGCCGGCCGCGAGCGCCTGCGCGACCTGACGGTCGTGCGGCGAAGAGTCGGCCGTAGCTTGCGAGCAAGTCTGGTCGTGCTGCGATCCGTTCATGGCGATACCCCTCGGTTCGGATACGGCCCTGTCTGGCACTGCCACAAAAATTTACAGTGTCGATAACAGATTTTATATAGCACGAGGGCAGATATATGCAACACTTTGGGTCGAGATCTTGTGTAGCGTCCCTGACATATGTTCTCGTGAGATAGGCATACATCTGGTACACAGCAATCAAGGACGTCACGAACGCCATGACCGATGACGACCGAGGCAGTGACGCACCCACGGGCCGACCGCCCGCGACCGACCGCGGGGTCTACGGAATCTCCGTGGCCTGCGAACTAGCGGGCGTCAGCCAGCAGTCGCTGCGCCTGTATGAACGCCACGGCCTGCTGACGCCGGCACGCAGCGCAGGCGGGACCCGCCGCTACAGCGCGGATGACCTCGCTCGGCTGCAACGCATCAGGGAGCTCGTCGCGGCGGGAGTCAATCTCGCCGGCATCGCGCACATTCTCTCGCTGGAAGACCGCAACGCGGTTCTCGACGACCACAACGCGACTCTGCAAGCCGACAACGATGCCCTGCGTGCCCGGAAAAAGCGGTCCTAGGCCTGCACCTTCGGAGTCGTGGGCTCTGGCACATCGGGCGACTCGCGAGTGGTTTGCATGTCGCGGTCGTTGATGCGGCCGGCACCCCATGCCAATCCCGCGATCACTGCGAGCGTGCACACCAGCACGACGAGGCTGCCGGCCGGCCACAACCAAGCAGGCGGCTTGAAGGCGTTCTGTTCGCGCTGCAGAAGGTTTTTCTCCACTTGGAACTTCGTCGAGACACCGGTTGGCGTCACACTGGCCGGATCAAGTGCCACACCACCGGGCGCCGGAATGCTGATCGCGGGATCGGCCGCCATGTAAATCGGTATCGCTGCCATGTTGTAGCCGTCTTGCAGGCGCGCCAGGGTCTTCCATTTGCCCCACGCCGGCACGGGCGCGTCGCTGCGGTACCACTCGCCGTCGCGATGCAGCGTGTCGATCACCAGTCCGCGGTCGTTGGCCAACCCGCCCTGCCACGACAACACGGAGAACCATTCGGGGTGGCTGCTGACCTTGTCGGACGGGACGGCGCGGATGGCCACGTTGACCATGCGGTGGCCGTCTACATTGCTGGCTTCCTCGACCTTCACGTTGGCCGTGATGTCGTGCGGAACTTTGTTCTGTAGCCCGTTGGCCGCGGCGCCACCCACCGCGAGAACGGTCAGCACGACGATGCTGATGCTGATCGCGCGGCGCGGAAGCCGCTGGCCGGTGAACACCATGCCGAGCATCGCTCCGCACATACCCGCAACGACACCGACCGGCACCGCCATCGCCAGCGCCTCGGGCCACATGCGCGTCGGCCAGGGATAGTGATACACGGCGCCGATCCACAACGACTCCAGCCACAGCCCAACCGTGGCGATGGCCAAGCCGGTGAGCGCGCCAAAGACGACGGGCCGCTTGAGCAGTGGTGTCAACGCGAGCAATTCAACGATGATCGCGGGACCGAGATAAAGCGGGAACCAGTTGATCGGGGCACCGAGAATGGGCCCGACGATCAGGGCGACAACTCCGCGCAGCGCGATCGCAAAGACCGCAGCGAGGATCGCCGCGCCGCGGCCCATCATCATCCGGGCCGCGATCAGACCCACGCTGGCCGCCAACACGATCAGCATGGGTTGGAAGACAAGACGGAACTGGGGCACCCCGAAATCGAATTCGATTTGGTACACCGACAATCCGATGACGATGCCGCCGAAGCCGAGGTACTGGACCGCTTTCAGTCCGATGCCTTCCTGCGGGGGATCGTCCCGGGTGGCGAGGCGGCCCTCGTACTCGAGGAGCAGCGCGGAAATGGTCGAGAAGCCGGCGCCGCCGATCATCATCAGGTGCGTCGGTCCCCACAGGGTGACGTCCTGGCCGAAGAGCCGGTGCCAGATGTCGTCGAGCGGGAATCCGGTGAGGGCGTACAAGCCGCAGGCGGCCATGACGATGCCACCGACTGGGGCGTACCAGTCGCGCGTGATCCGCACGGCCGCCGGGCCGGGTTTGTCATACGGCAGCACCACCGCCGTCATGCCGGCGACGAACATGAGACCGAGGCCGATGACGATGAAGTAGTGCGCCGGGTTCGCGAGCGGCCCGGGATCGCGGCCCGCGCCGATGTGCCAGCTGACGTCCCAGATGAAACCGAACAGCGCGCAGATGATGGTCGCAATGAACATCGCGAGCGGTAATGCCACCCACGGTGGACGCTTGAAGCGACGGCCGAACGCCTCGGCGAGGCGGGTCAGCCAGGTGATGCGGCGTGTGCGGTGCATATAACCGACCCAGATCATGGCCGCCAGGACGATCACTGCAAAGACAGTCAGACCGATGATCTGCCCGATCGGGCCGCCGCCGCCTTCGCTGGACGCGGCAACGATGGAAATGTTCACGATTTGCGCCTCCCGACTCATGCCTGCGACTGGGCGACGGGGTACCGCGGGTACCGGGTTTTCAAACAAACTCGGCTGATCGGACGATTCGGACGACCGGGCTTAGCCGGAAAGCGCCTGGGCCAAGGACATCTGTCGACGATGTCCCGAGACATCGCAGGAGTCGGGGTGGCGGGATTTGAACCACGGCCCCTTCGTCCCGAACGAAGCACCCGGGCGTTTGCAGGGGCAAACTACGTTGTCAGCGTTGGGTTTCAGCAGCTCAGCCCGTTGGTGGGGTCGGTTGTTCAAGCTGGGCTAGTTCTGCTCCCTGGACCCCGGAAAAACCGTCTTAAACCGCCACGGCGGCATGCTTGGCGGCGTTGCGCGCCGGGAGCCGGTGAAATATCCCGCCGGAAGACCTGCCGACTTGGGCCCGGCCCGATCGCAAGCTCCAGTAACGGGATCGGGCTGTGGTCAGCACCGATGGGGCCGTCGAGCGTGTACACGACGACGTCGAGTGTATGGCCGAAAACAAGCTGTGAGCTGCTAGAATAAGGTGGAGGCCAGAGCGGCCAGGATCGCGCCTCCGACCCCCACCAGCCGCAGAGGAGGTCCGCCAGTGGCGGCGCCACGAGGTGAAGCCTGGTTCGTAATCCCCGCCGATGGCGGTGAAGAGCAGTGGTATCGCACGCCGTTTCAGGCCCACATGGAACTCGACAAGCTCGGCGTCGAGGGCGATATCGAGCACTGGTCGGAACGGACGCAGCGCCGCGAGCTGAGCGCCCACCGCAACGCGGACGGCACCTGGACGGTGCCCGACAAGACGAGTGAGCCGATGAACGTCCGGAAGGCGTTGGACGAACTCGCTTACGGCGACTTGACCTACGACGATCTCAAAGCCCAGTTCCGGGCGGCGACATTCACCGTGCCTCAGTTGTCAGACGATCCGGCGGAGCGGTGGCAGCAGGCCGAGGAGCTGCCCCTCGACGACGACGTGCCCAGCCTGCTGGCCAGCGCGACGTTCGCCAGGACGATCACGCGCAAGCAGGAAGACGAGCTGCTGAGGATCTACGAGCAGCG
>DATBFF010000072.1:0-43609 GCA_036558625.1 Mycobacterium sp.
CGGCGACGATTCCTCCGGAAACCAGCGACGTGTCGACGGCCGCGGCGGTCGCCGACCCGTTGGAACGGCCCGTCGTTGTGGTGCAACACAATTCGAGAAGCGGGCGGGTCGTGTCGGTGTTCGGCGACTCCGTCGGGTGGACGTTGATGCGGTACCTGCCGGCGACGCCGGGTTTCACGTTCGTCAACCACACGCTCATCGGCTGCGGCATCGTGCGCGGCGGACCGTATCGCTATTCGGCGGAACGGGGCGACCCGAAACCCGAATGCGATTCATGGCCGAGCAGATGGGCCGGGCAGGTGGCCAACGACCGGCCCGACGTCGCGCTGTTGGTGGTCGGGCGCTGGGAGACGATCGACAGGGTCCATGACGGACGGTGGACGCATGTCGGAGATCCTGCCTTCGACGCATATCTGACGGGCGAGCTGCGCCAGGCGATCGAGATTCTCGGGGCAACGGGAGCGGAGGTGGTGGTGACCACCGAGCCGTACAACCGCCGCGCCGAGAAGCCCGACGGCAGCCTCTACCCGGAGGATCAGCCGGGCCGGGTCGATCGTTGGAATGCGTTGGTGCGCAACGTCGTCGGCCGGTATCCGAATGCCGGCGTGCTCGACCTCAACGAGAAGCTGGGCCCCAGCGGGAGCTACGCTTCCAAGGTCGACGGAATCAGGATGCGCAGCGACGGCGTCCATCCCACCGCGGAAGCGGTGAAATGGTTGACGCCTTGGCTGCTGAAAGGCCTGGCCTAACGGGCGAGTTGCCGCCTAGCGGCCGAGGCGGCCGCGGCCCAGGCGCAGCAGCAGCATCGCCAGCTCCTTGCCCTCGGGGCCGAGCTCGCTGTAGCGCTCGATGACCTTCATCTCGCGGCTGTGCACCAGCCGGGTCCCGCCCGACGCCATGCGAGCCTTGCCGATCTGCTGGGACACTTCGGTGCGCCGCTTGACCGCCGCCAGTATCTCGGCGTCGAGCCGGTCGATCTCGTGTCGGAGTTCATCGATGTCGGGCATCGGCTCTGCTTCGATTGTCATGGGTTGCTCCTCGTTTTGTGTGGGTTCTGTTGGTTCGCGGACCATTCCTTCTCCGGCCTCACACAAGAGACGAGCCCCGGATCCGGATGCGGACCGCGGGGCTCTGGAAAGCAGCTACACCACGGGTACCGCTGGCCGGTACCCGTAGAAAAATCGACTGCTGTAGAGCACGGGTTGAGTGTGCCACCTGGGGGCGTGCCTTCGCAAAAATACTGTCGGAGCGGGGCGGTAAATTGGGACGGACATGACCGCGCATCTGTTCGATTCTCCAGCCGAATCCCACACCGACGAACTGCTCGACGGGCTCAACCCGCAGCAGCGTCTGGCGGCGGCGCACGAGGGTTCGCCGCTGTTGATCGTCGCCGGCGCCGGGTCGGGCAAAACGGCGGTGCTCACCCGCCGGATCGCCTACCTGCTCGCTGCACGCGATGTCAGCCCTGGTCAGGTCCTGGCGATCACCTTCACTAACAAGGCCGCCGCGGAGATGCGGGAGCGGGTGATCGGGCTGGTCGGTCCACGCGCGCGAGCAATGTGGGTGTCCACGTTCCACTCGATGTGCGTGCGGATCCTGCGCAACCAGGCGTCGCTGGTTGCCGGGCTGAACTCGAACTTCTCGATCTACGACGCGGACGACTCGCGGCGCCTGCTGATGTTGATCGCCAAGGACATGGGGCTGGACACCAAGCGCTATTCACCGCGCCTGCTGGCCAACTGCATCTCGAATCTCAAGAACGAGCTGATCGACCCCGAGCAGGCGATGGCTGACCTGTCGGTGGACTCCGGCGACTTGACTCGCATCGTCGCCGAAGCCTACGGCGAATACCAGCGCAGGTTGCGCGCTGCCAACGCCCTTGACTTCGACGACCTCATCGGCGAGACAGTCGCTGTGCTGCAGCACTTCCCGCAGATCGCCCAGTACTACCGCAGGCGGTTCCGGCACATCCTGGTCGACGAATACCAAGACACAAACCACGCCCAGTACGTGCTCGTGCGCGAACTCGCCGGACATGGAAGCGACGGCGTGGACGACACAGTCCCGCCCGCCGAGCTCGTCGTCGTCGGCGACGCGGATCAGTCTATCTACGCGTTCCGCGGCGCGACGATCCGCAACATCGAAGATTTCGAGCGCGACTATCCCGACGCCAAAACCATTCTGCTGGAGCAGAATTACCGGTCCACGCAAAATATCCTGAACGCGGCCAACTCCGTCATCAAGAACAACAGCGGGCGTCGCGAGAAGCGGCTGTGGACCGACGCGGGCGACGGCGAGTTGATCATCGGCTATGTCGCCGACAACGAGCACGACGAAGCCGCATTCGTCGCCGGCGAAATAGACAGCCTCGCCGACGCCGGTGACATCACGTACAACGACGTCGCGGTGTTCTACCGCACCAACAACTCGTCGCGGTCTTTGGAGGAAGTGTTCATCCGCACCGGCATTCCATACAAGGTGGTCGGCGGTGTGAGATTCTATGAACGCAAAGAGATCCGCGACATCGTCGCGTACCTGAGGGTGCTCGACAACCCGGGTGACTCGGTGAGCATGCGCCGCATCCTGAACACTCCGCGTCGCGGCATCGGTGACCGGGCGGAAGCGTGCGTCGCGGTGTATGCGGAGAACACCGGAGCCACTTTCAACGACGCGCTGCAGGCCGCGGCAGAGGGCCGGGTGCCGATGTTGAACACCCGCTCGGAGAAGGCGATTGCGGCGTTCGTCGACATGATCGACGACTTACGCTCCCACCTCGACGACGAGCTGGGCGAATTGGTGGAGGTCGTGCTGGAGCGCACCGGCTACCGCCGTGAGCTCGAAGCGTCCAGCGACCCGCAGGACATGGCACGGCTGGACAATCTGAACGAATTGGTCAGCGTGGCACATGAATTCAGCATCGACATGGCGAATGCTGCCGCAACAGAGGATGTCGACGACGAAGACGTACCCGACACGGGCGCGCTTGCCGCGTTCCTGGAGCGGGTGTCGCTGGTGGCCGACGCCGACGAGATCCCCGAGCACGGGGCCGGTGTTGTGACGCTGATGACGCTGCACACGGCCAAGGGGCTGGAGTTTCCCGTCGTGTTCGTCACCGGCTGGGAGGACGGCATGTTCCCGCACATGCGGGCGCTCGGCGATCCGGCGGAGCTGTCGGAGGAGCGGCGCCTGGCGTACGTCGGGATCACGCGCGCCCGTCAGCGCCTGTACGTCAGCCGCGCGAAGGTGCGCTCGTCGTGGGGTCAGCCGATGATGAACCCCGAATCGCGGTTCCTGCGCGAGATCCCGCAACACCTCATCGACTGGCGGCGCACCGACCCGACGCCCGGTGGTCTGAGCGCCCCGGTGAGCGGCGCTGGGCGCTTCGGGTCGCTTGACCAGAGAAGGCCGTCGCCGTCACGCGCCTCGGCGGGCAAGCGGCCGCTGCTGGTGTTGGACGTCGGTGACCGAGTGACCCACGACAAGTACGGGCTCGGCCGTGTCGAAGAGGTGTCAGGCGTGGGTGAGTCGGCGATGTCGCTGATCGACTTCGGCAGCGCCGGACGCGTCAAGCTGATGCACAACCACGCGCCGGTCCAAAAGCTTTAGGGCGCTAGGCCGTCCATCGCCACGTCGGCCGCACCGACGCCAGCAGGATGGTCGCTAGCGGCAGCGCCGGGAATGCGTACACGACACCCGCCATGTGCGCACCGGCGATGAAGATGCCGGCGAAGATCAGCAGCGCCAGCAGTGCGGAGACCACGGTCAAGTAGATGCCGACGCGTCGCCGCAGCAACAGGCCGACCACGCCGGCGATGGCGCATGCGCCGAACACTGCGGTGAGAAACCCGACACCCACACAGAACAGCCGGTCGGTGCGCCACCAGCCGGTGATCAGTCCGGTCGCGACGACCGCGGTCGCCCAGCCGCTGATAATGCTGACCGCCGACGCCGCCACCGCGGTCGAGTTGTTCGGCGGCTGCGTCCCGGGAATACGTACCGGGCGCGCCGGTCGGATGATCCCGGTCGCGGTCTCTTCGAGTTCGGCGGGCTGCAGTTCCGTCGGCGCGGGGCCGAACATACTCGTGCGGGTGTCGTCGCTGAGCGGCTCATCGGTGTGCGCAAGCGGCTCAGCGGTGTCTTTTGCTCTTCGCGCAAGCGGCTCATCGGTGTCTTTTGCTCTTCGCGCAAGCGGCTCATCGCCGGCCCCGAACGGGTGCCGTCGAATGATGCTTGTTCGGGTGTCGTCGGCGGGTGGCGTGGGAATCGGTCCGCTCGGATCGCGGCGGATTCGCGGTTGTTCGCCCGACGGCTCGTCGGAGGACAACGGTCAGCCAGTGAGGTTGCCGACGCTGAGGCCGTGCTCGGCCAGCCACGGCACCGGGTCGGTGCGTTGCGAGCCGTTCAGCCGGACCTCGAAGTGCAGGTGCGGGCCAGTGGAGTTGCCGCGATTGCCCATGGTCGCTATCTGATCGCCGGCCATCACCCGCTCGCCGATATGGCAGGTGATCGTGTTGACGTGGCCGTACAGCGTCACGGTGCCGTCCGAGTGGCGCAACTGCACCCACAGGCCGAACCCGGCGGCGGGGCCGGCGTCGATCACGACGCCGTCGGAGGCGGCCAGGATCGGGGTGCCGATCGAGTTGGCAATGTCGATGCCACCGTGCAGCACGCCCCAGCGGTACCCGAAGCCCGACGTGTAGATCCCGTGTGTCGGCATCACGAACAGCGGTCGCGACAGCCGCGCTTCGCGGTCGGCGCGTTCCTGGGCGAACGCCGCGGCCTTGACAAGTTCCGCGCTGTGCACGGCGTTGCTCGTCGCGGGAGCCACCGACACGAATTGGACTCCGCTGCTGGTCTTTTCGATCGTCGCGCTGCCCAGCGTCGCCTGATCGGCGGCGAGCACCGTGGGGTCACTGTGGTTCTCGCTGGTCTGGACTGCCGAGTACCCGGCTGCCGCCGCCGCGCCGGTGGCCATTGCAGCAATCAGGAGCCTGCTCTTCACAGCGCTGGTCCCGGTGGCGGCCACCTTCCGATGTCGTCCGCGCGGTGTCGTGGCGTCGGGACCGGTGTGGAACTCCTTGGGCATCAACCGCAGCGGTGTCAGGTTGTCGGTGTCGCTCAGGTCGTCCAGTTCGGGCGCGCGGAGTACCTGCGCTTCGGTGTCGAATGCTGAATTCCCAAGAAAGCCAAGGTCATCGAGTCCGCCGAACTCGTTGAACGGGATGATGTCGGTGACTTCGGAGTCGGTCCAGCGGTGCCGGGAGTTCGTCGTGGCCCCTTGCGGAGCGCGAGATGAACCGTGGTGCACCAACCCGGGAGATCCTTCGCCGTGACCGAAACGTTATCTGGCTCCGGAGGACGTTAACGAACCGCGGATGGTTTCGGCAACCCAGGACAGAAATCCGTCGATTTTTGTGACTTGTGTCACGCTATGGGCGCGGTGAGATGCACCACATGAGCGGTATGCGGTGCCTGGCACCCCCGCGCGTGTCGATACAGTTCCCCGAGCGAGCTACGCCCAATTCGTCTCAGACAGACAGTGAGCCCATGGATCTATTCGAGTACCAGGCGAAGGAGTTGTTCGCCAAGCACGACGTTCCCACGACGCCCGGCCGGGTGACCTCCAACGCCGACGAAGCGCGCCGGATCGCCGAGGAAATCGGCAAACCCGTGATGGTGAAGGCACAGGTCAAGACCGGTGGCCGTGGCAAAGCCGGCGGCGTCAAGTACGCGGCGACACCCGACGATGCCTACACGCACGCCAACAATATCCTCGGCCTCGACATCAAGGGCCACGTCGTCAAGAAGCTGCTCGTGTCCGAGGCGAGCGACATCGCCGAGGAGTACTACATCTCGTTTCTTCTCGACCGGGCTAACCGCACCTATCTGGCGATGTGTTCGGTCGAGGGCGGCATGGAGATCGAGGAGGTTGCCGCGACGAAGCCAGAGCGGCTCGCGAAGGTGCCGGTGGACGCGGTCAAGGGCGTCGACCAGGCGTTCGCCCGCTCGATAGCCGAGCAGGGCCATTTGCCTGCGGAGGTGCTCGATGCGGCGGCGGTGACGATCCTGAAGCTGTGGGAGATGTTCGTCGCCGAAGATGCGACGCTCGTCGAGGTGAACCCGCTCGTGCGCACGCCCGACGACCAGATCCTGGCGCTGGACGGCAAGGTCACGTTGGACGCCAACGCCGACTTCCGTCACCCCGACCACGCCGAGTTCGAGGACCGTGACGCCACCGACCCGCTGGAGCTCAAGGCCAAGCAGCACGACCTCAACTACGTCAAGCTCGACGGTGAGGTCGGCATCATCGGCAACGGCGCAGGGCTAGTGATGTCGACGTTGGACGTCGTTGCCTATGCCGGCGAAAAGCACGGTGGCGTCAAGCCGGCCAACTTCCTGGACATCGGCGGCGGCGCCTCGGCTGAGGTGATGGCCGCGGGCCTGGATGTCGTTCTTGGCGATGAGCAGGTGAAGAGCGTGTTCGTCAACGTGTTCGGCGGTATCACCGCCTGCGACGAGGTCGCCAACGGAATTGTCAACGCGCTCAAGATCCTTGGCGGTGCAGCCACCAAGCAACTGGTCGTGCGGCTCGACGGCAACAACGTCGACGAGGGCCGTCGCATTTTGCGTGACGCTGACCACCCGCTGGTGACGGAGGTCGCAACGATGGACGAAGCCGCCGACAAGGCAGCCGAATTGGCCGCGAGTGCCTGATACTCAAAAGGAAGCATGACCCATGTCGATTTTTCTGAACAAAGATTCCAAGGTCATCGTCCAGGGCATCACCGGCGCCGAGGCCACCAAGCACACCGCGCGGATGCTGAAGGCGGGGACCCAGCTTGTCGGAGGTGTGAACGCGCGCAAGGCGGGTACCACCGTCAGCCATAAAGACCAGGACGACAACGACATTGAGCTCCCGGTGTTCGGCACTGTCGTCGAGGCGATGAAGGAGACTGGCGCGAACGTGTCGGTGGTGTTCGTACCGCCGAAGTTCGCCAAGGACGCCATCATCGAGGCGATCGACGCCGCGATCCCGCTTCTGGTGGTGATCACCGAGGGAATCCCGGTGCAGGACAGCGCATATGCGTGGGCATACAACATTTCCAAGGGCGGCACAGCGGCGCCGAAGACCCGGATCATCGGCCCCAACTGTCCCGGCATCATCACCCCGGGCGAGGCACTGGCCGGCATCACGCCGGCCGACATCACCGGCCCGGGCCCGATCGGGCTGGTGTCGAAGTCCGGGACGCTGACTTATCAAATGATGTTCGAGCTCAACGACTTCGGTTTCTCCACCTCCATCGGTATCGGCGGTGACCCTGTGATCGGCACGACGCACATCGACGCGATCGAGGCGTTCGAGAAGGACCCGGACACGAAGCTGATCGTGATGATCGGTGAGATCGGGGGCGACGCGGAAGAGCGCGCCGCCGACTACATCAAGGCGAACGTCTCCAAGCCGGTTGTCGGCTATGTGGCCGGCTTCACTGCACCGGAAGGCAAGACGATGGGACACGCCGGTGCCATCGTGTCAGGTTCGTCGGGCACCGCGGCGGCCAAGAAGGAAGCGTTGGAGGCGGCCGGTGTGCGCGTCGGCAAGACGCCGTCCGAAACCGCGAACATCGCCCGCGAGATCCTGAAGAACCTCTAACGACCACGCCGAAATTGCGCATAGGGCTGTGATTTCGGAGAAACAACAGCCATGACTGCAAATTCGAGACTCGATCCCTCCACCCCGGTCATCGTCGGCGTCGGACAGGCAGCCGAACGCATCGACGACCGCTACTACCGGGGCATGTCATCGGTCGAGCTAGCCACCGCCGCAGCCCGCGCCGCCCTTGACGACTGCGACGCCGACGTCGTCGCGGTTGCTCGCGCCATCGACACCATCGCCGGCGTGCGCCAGTTCGAGATCTCCGGCCCGATGCCCGCACCTTTGGGCAAGTCGAACAACTATCCGCGTTCGGTGGCCCGCCGTATCGATGCCGACCCGGCCCGAGCAGTGCTCGAGGTCGTCGGCGGGCAGGGGCCGCAGCACCTGGTCACGGAGTTCGCCGCAGAAATCGCCGCAGGACGCTGCGACGTCGCGCTGATCATCGGCTCCGACGCCGTGTCGACGGAACGCTACTTCGCCGGCTCCGACAACAAGCCCGACTTTTCCGAGACCGTCGACGGCCAACTCGAAGACCGCGGATTCGGATACGACGGCATCTTTAACAAGTACACCATCAGCCACGGATTGACCGGCGCGCCAGTGCAATACGGTCTGCTGGAGAACGCCCGGCGCGCGCGGTTGAGGCTGGACCCCAGTGAGTACCGGCGCCAGATGGGGGAGCTGTTCGCGCCGTTCACCAAAGTTGCTGCCGACAACCCTTTTTCGGCGTCGCCGGCTGTGCGGTCGGTCGAAGAGCTGATCACCGTCAGCGCCGACAACCGGATGATTTGCGACCCGTATCCGCGCCTGCTACTGGCCCGCGACCAAGTGAACCAGGGCGCGGCCACTCTGCTGATGTCGGTCCAGGCAGCGCAGCGACTCAGTGTGCCTCAAGACAATTGGGTTTATCTGCGCGGTCACGCGGACATGACGGAGCAGCCGCTGCTCGACCGCGAAGATCTGGGTCGTAGCCCGGCGGCGGTGATGGCGACGCGGGAGGCGTTGGCAGTCGCCGGCATCGGCCTGGACGACGTCGCGACCTTCGACCTCTACAGCTGCTTTCCCGTCCCCGTGTTCAATATCTGCGACGGCCTCGGCCTGTCCACCACCGATCCGCGCGGGCTGACCCTGACCGGCGGGCTGCCATACTTCGGTGGCCCCGGCAACAACTATTCGATGCATGCAATCGCCGAGACGGTCCACGAGATGCGCAGCAGGCGGGGAGAATTCGGGCTCGTTGGCGCCAACGGTGGGATCATGAGCAAGTACTCGGTCGGGGTGTACTCGACGCAGCCCGCGGACTGGCTGCCCGACAACAGCTCCGCCCTACGAGAAGAAGTGGCCGCGTTGCCCGCGGTGCCGACGACAGAAGAGGCCGACGGTTTCGCGACCATCGAGACGTACAGCGTGCGCTACGACTGGCCAGTGCGGACCGGCATCGTCGTCGGGCACCTCGACGACGGCGGCAGCCGCTTTCTGGCCACCACCACCGACGACGAACTCGTCGCATTGCTTTCCGACGGTGACCCGCTAGGCGTCGAAATCAAGGTGACGTCATCCGAGCACGGTAACCGCGCCATCCTCGCCTGACGCCGGAACGGTAGTCCGCGCGGTCGCTACTCGCACTTTCCCGCGCGGACTACCGTTCCGGCGAAAGGCCGAATGCGCCGAGCTTGCCCGCCAGCCGCTCCACATAGGCAGCGATCTCGTCTTCGGTGCGGTCCGGCAGGCCGAACAACACCTCCGTCACGCCGAATTCTGCCCAGCGAGCGAGCTTTTCACCGTCCGGCTTGAAATCGAGGGCGACGATCTGCGGGTTGCCTTCTCGTCCCGCGGCGGCCCAGGTCTCCTTCAACAACCGCACCGGCTCGTCGATGTCGAAGTCACGCGGTGTGGTGATCCAGCCGTCTGCGCTGCGCGCGATCCACTTGAAATTCTTCTCGGTGCCCGCCGCGCCGACGAGGATCGGGATGTGTGGCTGCAGCGGCTTCGGCCATGCCCAGCTGGATCCGAACTTGACGAACTCGCCGTCGTAGGCCGCCTCGTCTTGCGTCCACAGCGCACGCATGGCTTCGAGGTATTCGCGCAGCATCGTGCGCCGGCGTCCCGCCGGCACCCCGTGGTCGGCGAGTTCGTCTGTGTTCCAGCCGAATCCGACGCCGACACTCACTCGACCTCCTGACAGGTGGTCGAGCGTCGCGATCGACTTGGCCAGGGTGATCGGGTCGTGCTCGACGGGCAACGCGACTGCAGTGGACAGCCGGATGCGTGAGGTGACCGCCGACGCGGCGCCGAGGCTGACCCACGGGTCCAGCGTCCGCATGTAGCGATCGTCAGGCAACGACGCGTCACCGGTCGTCGGATGTGCGGCCTCACGCTTGACCGGGATGTGGGTGTGCTCAGGTACGTAGAAGGTGTGGAAGCCGTGGTCCTCGGCCAGCTTGGCGGCAGTCGCGGGCGCGATGCCCCGGTCGCTGGTGAACAGAACGAGTCCGCAGTCCATCCCGGAATTAGAACGTGTTCCAGTGAGCGAGTGCAAGCCGACTCCGGCCTGCTTCCACGAGCGGCAGCTTCAGGGCGGAGCGCTAGGGTGGGGCGAACCACCGATCCGACGCCGACAGCACAGGAGAGGCCATGACCTACCCACCTGGAGGGGCATCGCCAGCGCCGGGCTACCCGGGCGCGCAACAGTCCGCTCCCTACGCGCCGACAACGCAGTTCGCCAAGGCCGACGACCGGCCGAGCAGGCTGCCGGTCTACCTGCTCGCCGCCGTGGCAGTCCTCGGTCTGGCTGCGTACCTGTTGAGCTTCGGTCCGGTATGGCAACAAGACGCGGTCGACGCGTCCGGCGTCGTGATCTTCGGCGTCATCGCAGCGTTGTTCGCCGCGCTGTTCGCGGTCGTCGCGATGCTGCCTAAGCAGAGCAAGCACACCGGGGTCGTCACCGCGACCTCGGTAGTGGGGTTCTTGCTGGTGATCTGGTCTTTGATCAGGTTCGCCGACGGCGCCGGCTGGGCGTTGATCGCGATCGTCGTCGTGACCGCCTTGCAGACCATTGCCGCGATCGGCGCCTTGCTGCTGGGGTCCGGCGTCATCTCGCCGCCGTCGCCGCGGCCCAAGTACGACCCGTATCAGCAGCAGTACGGCGGCGGCTATTACGGCCAGTTCGGGCAACCCCAACAAGGCGGGATGGCGCAAGGCGGGACACATCAGCAACACACCCAGAGCTTCGGCCAGCCGCAGGGCTACTCGCAGTTCGGCGGCTACGGCGGCAGTCAGCCGCCGACGGGCGGTTTCGCGGCGCAGGACCAGTCCGGGCCTCCTACCCCACCCACCGGGTTTCCGACCTACTCGCAACCACCCGGCGCTACGAGCACGACGCCGGGCCAGCACTCGGCTCCGGAACCGGCAGAAAAGCCCGGCGAGCAGGCACCTGCCGAACCGCAGTCGTCGTCGCCGTCCGGCCCACCGCCGTCGTAGCCGCACAGTCGACGATTGGCCGCGAAGCCGTTAGTGGACCGTAACCGCGAGGCCGGGACACGCCAGGGGCGCGATCTGCTGACCGTGGCATTCGGTCCGTCCTTGGTCGCGCTGCTCGTGATCGCCGCCGTCGTTCTGATGCAGCTGGTCGTTGCCAACAGCGACATGACTGGCGCGCTGGGCGCGATCGCCAGCATGTGGCTGGGCGTGCACCAAGTGCCGGTGACGATCGGCGGCCGCGAACTCTCGGTAATGCCGCTGCTGCCGGTGCTGGCGATGGTCTGGGGAACCGCGCGCACGACGGCACGTGCAACCCCAACCACAGGGTCGTGGTTCGTGATTCGCTGGATTGTCGCCTCGGCGCTCGGTGGCCCGTTGCTGATGACGGCGATCGCGCTCGCGGTGATCCACGACGCCGCGTCGGTGCTGACAGAGTTGCAAACACCGAATGCGTTGCGGGCATTCGGGGGGGTGCTGGCCGTACATGCCATCGGCGCCGTCGTCGGAGTCGGGTCGCGAATGGCCGGCCGGCTCTCGCAGGTCGTGCCGATGCCGGCTTGGCTCGGCGACTCGATTCGCGCAGCGGTCACCGGCGTGCTCGCGCTGGTGGGGCTGTCGGGCGCAATCACGGCGGTGTCGCTGGTCGTGCACTGGGGCACCATGCACGAGCTGTATTCGATCACCGACTCACTGTTCGGTCAGCTCAGCCTGACGGCGCTGTCAATGCTCTACATCCCGAACGTGATCGTCGGCACGTCCGCGGTCGCAGTGGGATCGAGTGTGCATGTCGGGGTCGCCACGTTCAGTGCGTTCACGGTGATCGGTGGGGACATCCCCGCGCTGCCGGTGCTGGCGGCTGCGCCGACGCCCCCACTCGGCCCGATCTGGGTGGTCTTGCTCATCGCCGCCGCCGTGGCCGCGGTCGCCCTCGGGCAGCAGTGCGCCCGCCGGCCTCTGCCGCCGCTGTCGGCGTTGGCGAAACTGCTGGTTGCCACGGTGATTGTGACGGTGGTGATGGCGCTGCTCGGTTATGCCGCAGGCGGCCAGGTGGGCAATTTCGGCGGCGTGGGTGTCGACCAGAGCACGTTCGTGCCCGCAGTGTTCTTGTGGTTCACCGGAATCGGCGCGCTCACCGTCGCGATGGCCCGAGGCGTCACCCGCCCGCAGCGCCGCAAAGTCGAGCCGGACAGCGAGGCGGAGACGGAGGAACTGCCGGTAGCGGGCGACGAATCCGGCGACGACGACCGTTAGGCTGCCAGCGTGCAAACGCCGCTCCGCGTGCCGCCCACAGCGCCGGCGCGGCTCGTGGTGCTCGCGTCGGGAACAGGGTCACTGCTCGACTCGCTGCTGCACACCGCGCACGGTGACTATCCCGGCCGAGTCGTCGCCGTCGGGGTCGACCGGGACTGTCCAGCTGTCGAGATCGCGACGGCCGCCGATGTCTCGGTGTACAGCGTCCGGGTGAAAGATCATCCCGACCGCGCCGCGTGGGACGCCGCGATGACAGAGGCGACCGCCACCCATCGGCCCGACCTCGTGGTTTCCGCGGGGTTTATGAAAATACTTGGGCCACAATTTCTTTCGCGATTCAGCGGTCGGATCCTCAACACTCATCCAGCGCTGCTGCCAGCCTTCCCCGGTGCCCACGCGGTGCTCGACGCGCTGGACTACGGGGTCAAGGTCACGGGCTGCACGGTGCACCTTGTAGACGCGGGGACGGACACCGGGCCGGTGCTCGCCCAGCAGGTGGTGCCGGTAGCCGACGACGACGACGAGGCAAGCCTGCACGAACGGATCAAAGTTGTCGAAAGGCAGTTGCTGGCAAAGGTGATTGCCGACGTGGCCACCCGCGGCGTGACCTGGATCGGACGAAAGGCGACCATAGGATGAGGCCAGAAGACGGGCAGCGCGGACGCGAGGAGCAAGGAGCGAAGAGGCCGATCCGCCGCGCGCTGATCAGCGTCTATGACAAGAGCGGTCTGCCAGAGCTGGCGCGCGGATTGCAGGAGGCCGGTGTCGAGATCGTCTCCACCGGATCGACAGCGAAAACCATTGCGGAATCCGGGGTTTCGGTGACGCCTGTCGAACAGGTCACGGGTTTCCCGGAGATCCTCGACGGCAGGGTCAAGACGTTGCATCCGATGGTCCACGCCGGCTTGCTCGCCGACACCCGCAAGGCCGCACACGTCGACGCTCTCGAACGGCTGAAGATTGCGGCGTTTGATCTCGTCGTCGTCAACCTGTACCCGTTCTCCGAGACCGTGGCGTCGGGTGCCGGCGTCGACGAGTGCGTCGAGCAGATCGACATCGGCGGCCCCGCGATGGTGCGTGCCGCGGCGAAGAACCACCCGAGCGTCGCGGTGGTCACTGACCCACTCGGTTACGACGGTGTGCTCGCGGCGGTGAGCTCCGGTGGGTTTACGCTTGCGGAGCGAAAGCGATTGGCGTCATTGGCATTTCGCCACACCGCAGAATACGACGTCGCGGTCGCCCGCTGGATGGGCTCTACTCTGGTGCCGGCCGACGAGCCTCTGCCGGCCTGGTTCGCCGGCACCTGGCGACGGTCCGCGGTGTTGCGGTACGGCGAGAACCCGCATCAGAAGGCGGCTCTCTACACCGACGACGCAGCATGGCCTGGCCTCGCGCAGGCCGAGCAGTTGCACGGAAAAGAGATGTCCTACAACAATTACACCGACGCCGACGCTGCCTTGCGAGCCGCGTTCGACCACGAGCATACGTGTGTGGCGATCATCAAGCACGCCAACCCGTGCGGCATCGCAATCTCGTCGCTATCGGTGGCTGACGCGCACCGCAAGGCCCACGAGTGTGACCCGACTAGCGCGTTCGGCGGGGTGATCGCGACGAACACCGCCGTCAGCGTCGAAATGGCCGAAACCCTCGCCGACATTTTCACCGAGGTGATCATCGCCCCGGCCTACGACGACGGCGCTGTGGACGTGCTGGCCCGCAAGAAGAACATTCGCGTGCTGGTCGCGTCCGAGCCGATGGTCGGCGGCGTCGAGTTCAAACACGTCAGCGGCGGGCTGCTGGTGCAAGAACGCGACGCACTCACCGCGGGCGGCGACGATCCGGCCAACTGGCGGCTGGCGGCGGGTGAGCCTGCCCGCCCGGAAACGTTGGCGGACTTGGTGTTCGCGTGGCGCAGCTGCCGCGCGGTCAAGTCCAACGCGATCGTGATCGCCCACGACGGCGCGACCGTCGGCATCGGCATGGGTCAGGTCAACCGCGTGGATGCGGCAAAGCTGGCCGTCGAACGCGGCGGGGGCCGGGTGCGTGGCGCAGTCGCCGCGTCGGATGCCTTCTTCCCGTTCCCCGACGGGCTCGAGACGCTGACGCAGGCCGGGGTGAAGGCGATCGTGCATCCCGGCGGTTCGATGCGCGACGACGTCGTCACCGAGGCAGCGGTCAAGGCCGGGGTCACGCTTTACCTCACCGGCGCGCGGCACTTCGCTCACTGAGGCGCCGAACGTCGATTTCCCGCAGTTGAACGGGCCGAAAGCAGGCAACAAGTCGATCGGAGCGGTCGCGTAGCGTGGAGTGGTGACCCCACCTAACCAACTTCCGCGAACCGTCGGTGAGCTGCGCGCCTCGGGCCATCGCGAGCGTGGCGTCAAGCAGGAGATCCGGGAGAACCTGCTCAGCGCCCTCGCCGAGGGCCGTGACGTCTGGGCAGGCATCTTCGGTTTCGACGACACCGTGCTGCCCCAGCTCGAACGTGCGCTGATCGCCGGGCACGACTTCGTGTTGCTCGGCGAGCGGGGCCAGGGCAAGACGCGACTGCTTCGCTCCCTGGAAGGTCTTCTCGACGAGTGGACTCCGGTGATCGCCGGTGCGGAACTGGGAGAGCACCCCTACACCCCGATCACGCCGGAGTCGATCCGCCGGGCCGCGGACTCCGGCGAGGACCTGCCGATCGAGTGGCGCCACCGCAGCGAGCGTTACACCGAGAAGCTCGCCACCCCCGACACCAGCGTGGCCGACCTCGTCGGTGACATCGATCCCATCAAGGTCGCCGAGGGCCGCAGCCTCGGTGATCCCGAGACCATCGCCTATGGGTTGATTCCCCGCGCGCACCGCGGGATCGTCGCCGTCAACGAGTTGCCCGACCTCGCCGAGCGGATTCAAGTCGCGATGCTGAACGTCATGGAGGAGCGCGACATCCAGGTGCGCGGCTACACACTGCGGCTGCCGCTTGACGTGCTCGTCGTCGCCAGCGCGAACCCGGAGGACTACACCAACCGCGGCCGCATCATCACACCGCTCAAGGACAGGTTCGGTGCCGAGATCCGCACGCACTACCCGTTGGCACTCGATGCCGAGGTCGGCGTGATCAGCCAGGAAGCGCATCTGTCCGCGGAGGTTCCTGTCTACCTGTTGCAGATTCTGGCCCGGTTCGCTCGCTATCTTCGTGAGTCGCGATCGATCGACCAGCGGTCCGGTGTGTCCGCGCGGTTCGCGATCGCCGCCGCGGAGACCGTCGCCGCGGCCGCGCAGCACCGCGCCGCGATTCTCGGCGAGGACGATCCGGTCGCGCGGGTGGTGGATCTCGACACGGTGATCGACGTGCTGCGCGGCAAGCTGGAATTCGAGTCCGGGGAAGAGGGAAGAGAGCAAGCGGTTCTCGAGCATCTACTGCGCAGGGCCACTGCCGACACCGCACAGAAGCTGCTCGGCGGTATCGACGTCGGGCCCATCGTCACGGCTGTCGAGCACGGGTCGCCGGTCACCACCGGCGAGCGGGTGCCGGCGCGCGACGTGCTGGCCGCGCTGCCCGAAGTGCCCGCGGTCGCAGAGATCCAGCGCCGGCTAGGTGCCACGTCCGACGGGCAGCGCGCCGCCGCAACGGAATTGGCGCTCGAGGCACTGTATCTGGCCAAGCGCATCGACAAGGTCAGCGGCGACGGAGAGACGGTGTATGGCTAACCGCGGGCACGGCCGGGCCTCCAGATATTCCGCCTACACCGGCGGTCCGGATCCGCTTGCGCCGCCGGTGGATCTGCGCGACGCGCTAGAGCAGATCGGTCAGGACGTGATGGACGGCACGTCGCCGCGTCGGGCGTTGTCGGAGCTGCTGCGGCGGGGAACCAAGAACATGCGCGGGGCGGACCGGTTGGCCGCCGAGGCGAATCGCAGACGTCGAGAGTTGTTGACCAACAACAACCTTGACGGCACACTGCAGGAAGTCAAGCGGCTTCTCGACGAAGCCGTGCTGGCCGAACGCAAGGAATTGGCTCGCGCGCTCGACGACGACGCGCGGTTCTCCGAGATGCAACTGGAGTCGTTGCCGCCGTCGCCGGCGAAAGCGGTTCAGGAACTCGCGGAGTATCAATGGCGCAGCGGCGAGGCGCGGGAAAAGTTCGAGCAAATCAAGGATCTGCTCGGTCGCGAGATGCTCGACCAGCGCTTCGCCGGCATGAAACAGGCGTTGGAGAACGCCACGGACGAAGACCGCCAGCGCGTCAACCAGATGCTTGACGACCTCAACGATCTGCTGGACAAGCACGCCAAGGGCGAAGACACACAGCAGGATTTCGAGAACTTCATGGCCAAGCACGGCGAGTTCTTTCCCGAGAACCCGCGCAACGTCGACGAGTTGCTCGACTCGCTGGCCAAGCGGGCGGCCGCAGCGCAGCGGTTCCGCAACAGTTTGTCCGCCGAGCAGCGGGCTGAGCTGGATGCATTGGCGCAGCAGGCTTTTGGCTCGCCGTCGCTGATGCAGGCGTTGAACCGGCTGGATTCACACCTTCAGGCCGCTCGGCCGGGGGAGGACTGGACGGGGTCGTCGCGGTTTTCCGGTGACGACCCGTTGGGCATGGGCGCGGGCACGCAGGCACTGGCCGACATCGCCGAGCTGGAGCAGCTCGCGGAGGCGCTCTCGCAAAGCTACGCCGGCGCCACGATGGAGGATGTCGACCTGGACATGCTGGCTCGCCAGCTCGGCGAGGACGCCGTCGTCGACGCGCAGACGCTTGCGGAACTCGAGCGGGCCCTGCTGAACCAGGGCTTTCTGGACCGGGGCGCCGACGGGCAATGGCGTTTGTCGCCAAAAGCCATGCGGCAGTTGGGCCAAGCCGCACTGCGCGACGTCGTCGAGCGGTTGTCGGGAAGGCACGGGGAACGCGAGACACAGCGCGCCGGCGCGGCGGGTGAGCTCACCGGTGCGACGTTGCCGTGGCAGTTCGGTTCAACCGAGCCGTGGAACGTCACACGGACATTGACCAACGCCGTGCTGCGCCGCGCCGGTACAGGCGAGCGGGGCAACCCCATTCACATGACGGTCGAGGATGTCGAAGTGTCCGAAACCGAAACACGCACCCAGGCGGCCGTCGCGCTGCTGGTCGACACGTCGTTCTCGATGGTGATGGAGAACCGGTGGTTGCCGATGAAGCGGACCGCGCTCGCACTGAATCATCTTGTCAGCACACGTTTTCGGTCCGATGCGCTGCAGATCATCGCGTTCGGGCGCTACGCGCGAACGTTGAGTGCAGCCGAGCTGACCGGCCTGGAGGGCGTCTACGAGCAGGGCACGAATTTGCACCACGCGCTGGCGCTGGCTGGACGGCACCTGAGGCGGCATCCGAGCGCGCAGCCTGTCGTGCTCGTCGTCACCGACGGTGAGCCGACCGCGCACCTGGAGGGCGGTTTCGGTCGTAGCGACGAGCCCGCTCAAGTTTTCTTCGACTACCCGCCACACCCGCGCACGATCGCCCACACCGTGCGCGGCTTCGACGACATGGCGCGCCTCGGCGCGCAGGTGACGATCTTCCGGCTGGGCAACGACCCCGGCCTGGCGCGGTTCATCGATCAGGTGGCGCGTCGCGTGCAGGGCCGCGTGGTGGTTCCCGATCTCGACGGGCTGGGCGCCGCGGTGGTCGGCGACTACCTGCGTTCCCGCCGCCGCTAACTCCCGTCCCCACCGCGAGCGTGCGTGTTTGCACGCCGACACGCCGATAAGTTGTCTACAAGAACGCACGCTCGTGACGCAGTGAACGTGCGCAGTTGCTCAGGCTGCGCGGTGCTTGCGTTGCTTGCGCCTGATGCCGACTTTGCCCCAGAAGGAAAAGCCGCGGATGACGACATGCGGAGCGCCCGGCGTTCCCGCGCCGGTAACGCTGTGGTCGAAAGCGCCCATCACGCCTACGCCCTGCACCTCGACGTTGACCTCCGGCGGCACCAGGATCGTCTGGCCGCCCATGATCGAGTACGACTTGATCTCCACCTCGGGACTGGTGAAGTCCGCGTAGCGCAGGTCGATCACCCCGCCGCCCCACAACGCGAACGTGGTCAGCCGGCGCGGCACGTTCCAGCGTCCCCGCCGCTCAAAACCGCTCATGATCGCCAGCAGCACCGTCGACGGCGCCGGACGGCACGCGCCGCCGCGGCCACGCGGTTGCGACGACGCACCCGGCAGGTCGTAGCTGAGCCGGTCCAGTTCGGTGTAGGTCTGAGCGGCGTAGACCTTCTGCAGCCGGGCCTCGTATTCGGTCATCGCCAGCCGCCCCTCGGCGGCGGCCTCCGACAGCAACTGCGCGACCTGGATCCGGTCGGTGTCAGCGGCGCGCGCCCCGGCATCGCGTTGAGGCATGTTGCTGGTCATCAGTGCCGAGCCTACGACGCCGCCGTCGCGAAGCCCAGGAAACCATCAAGATCGGCGAAGGTAGTCCTCGAATCGGTTGATCCCGATCCGATTCTGCGGCGCCAAATGCGCACCTTCGCGGTAGCCAGCGCCGATCTTGCCTGGTATCGGCACCGCGAGGGCCGGCCGTCGGCTGTCTCGCCATCGCAGGTAGGCCCGGGCAAGCTCGAGGTGGCCGCGGATTTCGGGTCCGCCGACGTCGGCTGCCCGACCGACCGGCGCGGCGCCCGCGAACTCCACCAACCTCGCTGCGACATCACGGGTGTCGACCGGCTGGAACTGCACACCGCGCAGCGCGAACAGCACAGGCGAGAACCGCTGCGCGGCGAAGATCGTCGCGATCAGGTCGTGGAACTGCGTCGCCCGCAGGACGGTGTGCCCAATGCCCGACGCGGCGAACATCTGCTCGACGCGCAGTTTGGTCTTGTAGTACGGCATCGGGATGCGGTCGACGCCGACGATCGAGATGTACACGACGTGTTCGACGCCCGCCCGTCTGGCCGTCGTGAGCAGATGCTCGCCCGACGTGATGTCTTTGTTGCCGGTGAACTGCGTCGCACAGTGCACGATGACATCGACACCGTCGACGGCGGCATCGATTCCCTCGCCGGTGCCCAAGTCGGCGCGGTGCCACCGCACGCGCGCGTCGTGATGGACGCGTCGGCTCAGGCCCGATACGTGGTGGTCCTCCGCAAGAGCGGCGGAGACCACCTCGCGCCCGAGCGTGCCCGTGGCCCCGGTGACGAGCATCTGCACCATGCGACCATTCTCCAATGACCGGGGCGCTTACGGTGATGACCCTCAACATCTGGAACCTCCACCGGTGGGAGGAGCGCCGGCAGGCGGTGGTCGACTGGATCAACGAGGTGCGGCCCGATCTCCTCGCGCTGCAGGAGGTGGTACGACTTGAGCGAGTGTGCCAGGCCTCGTGGATCGCCGAAAGAACCGGCATGACAGCTGTTTTCGGAGCGGCGGGCAGCGTCTCCGACGCGGAGTTCGGCAATGCGGTGCTCAGCCGCCATCATGTCGCGGGATCGCGCTCACGCACCCTTTCCGAAGGATCGCCCGGCGACGCGCCTCGCGCGATACTCATGGTCGACGCCGACGCGCACGGGCGTCGCATCTCGTTCTCCTCGACCCATCTGTCGTATCGGTTCGACGACGGCTGGGCGCGTGAACGGCAGGTCCGCGAGATCGCCGATTTCGTCGGCGAGCATCCCACGGACTTTCCGCCGATCGTGTGCGGCGACTTCAACGCCACGCCCGCATCGACGGAAGTCCGGTTCATGACGGGGCTGCACGCCTTGGACGGCCGCAGCTTTCATCTGTGGGACGCTTTCGAACTCGCCCATCCCGACCAGTGCGGTTACACCTGGAGCAACGCCAACCCCTTCGCCGCCGAGGATCGCAACCCCGATCGTCGGATCGACTACATATTCGTCGGTGTTCGGGGCGACGATGGCGCCGGCCGCGTGCTCGACGCCCGGGTGGTGTGCGATCAGCCCCGCGGCGGGGTGTGGCCGAGTGACCACTTCGGCGTGGCCGCCGACTTAGCGATTGACTAGCCCACGTGTGCGGAGAGCAGCCATGCCCCGAGCGACTTGCGGCCATTCGGTTCGTCGCGCAGCTCGACATTGCCCATCCCGGTGAAATCCTCAGGGATGTTGGCGTGGATGCGGGCCGGCCTGATCTCGTCGATCGTCCAGTACTTCGACACCACGTCACGGAGCTCATCGGCGGTGACGGGATTCGCCGGACCGTCCGACATCCCCGCGCGGTCGAAGACCAAAGCGAAGTACGACGCGCCGGGCGCCGCGGCGCGCACGATCGAGCGCTGGTAGCCCTCGCGCGCCTCGACGGGGATCGAGTGGAACAGCGTGCTGTCGACGATCGTGCCGAACCGGCCGTCGTATCCCTCGAACGCACTGATGTCGGCGACCTCGAACGTCGCATTGGTCAGCCCGCGCTGCGCGGCTTGCGTCCGTGCCAACTCGATCGCGGTTGGTGAAAGATCCAGTCCGACAGTGGTGTAACCCAACTCGGCGAGCCGCAGCGACACCGCAGCCTCGCCGCAGCCGACGTCGAGCACATCCCCGTGGAACTTGCCGGCCTCGATCAATGCCGCCAGCTCGGGCTGCGGTTCGTCGATGCTCCAGGGTGGCCGCGCGCCGAAGCCCAGCTCCTGGGCCTCGCCACGGTACGCCGATTCGAACTCGAAATCTTGCGGTGCAGTAGTCATAGAACATGCATATCAATCTGCCTGATATATGTCAAGATGGTTGACATGGATGACGGCCAGCCCCTGGGATATCTGATGTACCGGGTGATGTCGGTGCTGAAACCTGCGGTGGCGGCGGAGCTGCGGCCACTTGGACTCGCGCTGCCGGAGTTCGTCTGCCTGCGCATCTTGTCGATGTCGCCTGGCCGGACCAACGCGGAACTGGCGCGCGACACCAACGTCTCGCCCCAGGCGATGAACACGGTGTTGCGCGGCCTGCAGGACATGGGCGTAGTGACACGCCCGACATCCGTCCCGTCCGGGCGCGCGTTGCCGGCAGAGCTGACGGCGAAGGGCAAAACCTTGTTGAAGCGCGCAGAGGCGGCCGTGCAATCAGCCGATCATCGGGTGCTGGCCGGCCTCACCCGTGCCGAGCAGCGCGAGCTGCGTCGTCTTCTCGCCGCCGCGGGAGGTTGAGCCACCTCCGGCGCCGGAACGGTATTCCGCGTGGCCTCTTCTCGCACTTTCCCGCGTGGACTACCGTTCCGGCGCTAACCGGGGGGCCCAGCTCGGTGGACGCTTCTGCAAGAACGCCAGCATGCCCTCGCGCGCCTCGTCGGAGCCGAACAGCCGCGCGGACTGCGCGCTGAACTGCTCGGCGCGCTCGTCGTAGCCGTCCAGGATCGCGGCCGTCGTCAGCGCTTTCGACTCGCGCAGTCCCTGCGGCGAGCCCTTGGCAAGTTCCGCGGTGATCTGCCCGACGGTCGCGTCCACGTCGTCGGCGGCGACGGATACCAGCCCGATCCGCTGCGCTTCCTCGGCACCGAACTTCTCGCCCGTCAGGTAGTAGCGGCCGGCTGCCCGGGCGGTGATCTTCGGCAGCAGTGTGAGTGAAATGATCGCCGGCGCAACGCCGATGCGGGCCTCGGTGAGTGCGAACGTGCTGTTGGGTCCTGCGACGACGATGTCGCACGCACCGACGAGCCCGAACGCGCCGGCACGCACGTGACCGTCGATCCCACCCACGACTGGTAGCGGCAGCTGCAGCATTGCCCGCAGCAAATCGGTCATCTGGCGGGTGCGGTCCGTCTCGGGCGCGCTGGCTGCTTCACTCAGATCAGCGCCCGCGCAAAAGGTTTCGCCGGTGTGGCCGAGCACCACCGCCCTGACCTTCGGATTGGCGGCTGCATCGCGTAGCCCCTGATGCAGCTGTTGCACCAGCATCGACGACAGCGCGTTGCGGTTGCGCGGCGAATCGAGAGTGACACGCGCGGTAGAGCCGTCGACTGCGTACTGGACCAGGTCGCGGGCGTGAGGAGCTGAGAAGTCGTCAGCCATCAGTACGAACGCGGGAGCCCGAGCGACGTCTGCGCGACGAAGTTGAGCACCATTTCGCGGCTCACCGGTGCGATCCGGGACAACCGCGACGCGGTGATCACCGCGGCGATGCCGTACTCCTTCGTCAACCCGTTGCCACCCAGGGACTGAACGGCCTGATCGACTGCGCGGGTCGAGGCCTCACCCGCGGCGTACTTGGCAATGTTCGCCGCCTCGGCCGCACCGGCGTCGTCGCCGCCGTCATACAGCGTCGCCGCCTTCTGCATCATCAGCTTGGCCAGCTCGATCTCGATGTAGTTCTGCGCCAACGGGTGTGCCAGGCCCTGGTGAGCGCCGATCGGTGTCTTCCAGACTTGCCGAGTCTTGACGTAGTCGACCGCTTTGTTGATCGCGTACCGCCCCATCCCCACCGCACTCGCGGCGCCCATGATGCGCTCCGGGTTCAGCCCCGCGAACAGCTGCGCGATCGCGGCGTCCTCGGAACCGACCAGTGCGTCGGCCGGCAACCGGACGTTGTCGATGAACACCTGGAACTGGCGGTCGGGGCTGACCAACTCCATGTCGATGGGGGTGTAAGTGAAGCCCGGTGTTTTGGTCGGCACCACGAACAGTGCCGGGCGGAGGTTACCGGTCTTCGCCTCCTCCGTGCGGGCCACCACGAGAACCGCGTCGGCCACATCGACGCCCGAGATGAACACCTTCTGGCCCGACAGGATCCAGTCACTGCCGTCGCGGCGGGCGGTGGTAGTGATCTTGTGCGAGTTCGAGCCCGCGTCCGGCTCGGTGATTGCGAACGCCATCGTGAATGATCCGTCGGCGATGCCCGGCAGCCACCTCTTCTTCTGCTCCTCGGTGCCGAACTTGCTGATGATCGTGCCGTTGATGGCCGGCGACACCACCATCAAAAGCAGCGCACAACCATGCGCGGCCATCTCCTCCATCACCAGCGAGAGCTCGTACATTCCTGCGCCGCCGCCGCCGTACTCCTCCGGCAGGTTCACTCCGAGGAAACCGAGTTTGCCTGTCTCCTGCCATAATTCGTGGGTGTATTCACCTGCACGCGCTTTTTCCAGGTAATAATCCTGGCCGTAGTTGGCGGCCATCGCGGCTACCGCGCTGCGCAGCGCCCGGCGTTCTTCGCTTTCGACGAATCCGTTCTCGGTCACAGGGTTCCTCCTACTCAGGGCTTTCTACGCGGGCGAGGACAGCGCCCAGCTCGACTTGCTGGCCGACCTCGACGGCCATTTCGGCGACCACACCGTCTTTGGGTGCGGTGATAGCGTGCTCCATCTTCATCGCCTCCATCCACACGATCGGCTGGCCGGCGGTCACGGCGTCGCCTGCCTGCGCGCCCAGCCGGCTGATCGCACCTGGCATCGGCGCGACGAGCGAACCGGGCTGCAGCGCCGAGCCAGGCTCGGAAAAGCGTGGCACCGCGGTCAATTGCACGGGCCCGCAAGGCGAGTCGACATAGACACTGTCGCCGTACCGTGCTACAGCGAACGGCCGGTCGACACCGTTGACGCGGAGCACCACATTATCGGACGTCGCGGACACCAAGGTCCCGTCGTGGTCGGGAACACGCAGCGCGCCGCGGTCGAAGCGGTACCGCACGACGTGCTCGCTCCCGGACCCGTCCGTATAGGTCTTGACTTGATACCCCGACGCCAGGCTGCGCCAGCCCGACGGTATGGCAGCGAAAACCGTTGCGGTGCTCCGGTTGTGAGCGGCATCGGCGAGCGCGGCCGCCAGTGCAGACCAGCGCACGGTGTCCGCGTCCGCCAACGGCCGGCTCAGCGCCGCGAGGTCGTGGGTATCCAAGAAGGCAGTGTCGGTGTCACCGGCCACGAACGCCGGATGCCGCAGGACGTTGACGAGCAGGTCGCGGTTTGTGCGTACACCGTGGATGCGTGCGCGGGCCAGTGCATCGGCCAGCAGCCCGGCCGCCTGGGTGCGGTCGGTGGCGAACGAGATCACCTTGGCCAGCATCGGGTCATAGTGCACCGCGATCACCGACCCGTCGACGACGCCGGAGTCCAGCCGCACCCCGGGACGGGTCAGCGGGGAGAACGCGCATTGGGCGGACACGTCGAACGCGTGCAGTGTGCCGGCCTGCGGCTGCCAGCCGTGCGCGGGATCTTCGGCGTACAGCCGCGCCTCGATCGAATAGCCTTGAGAAACCGGAGGTTCGGGACCGAGGCGAACGCCGTCGGCAATCTGCAATTGCAGCTCTACCAAGTCGAGCCCCGTGACGCACTCGGTGACCGGGTGCTCGACCTGCAGGCGGGTGTTCATCTCGAGAAAGTAGAAGGACCCGTCGTCGTCGGCGAGAAACTCCACCGTCCCCGCACCGGCGTAGCCGATGGCGAGCGCTGCCTGCCGCGCAGCGTCGAACAGCTTGTCGCGCATGCCCGCTATGCGTTCGACCAACGGCGACGGTGCTTCCTCGATGACCTTCTGGTGTCGGCGCTGGATCGAGCATTCACGTTCGCCGACCGCCCACACTCCGCCGTGCTGGTCAGCCATCACTTGCACCTCGATGTGACGACCGCGGGGAAGGTAGCGCTCGCAGAACACAGTGTCGTCGCCGAACGCCGATGCAGCCTCACGCTGTGCGGAGGCGACTTCGGTTGGTAACGTTGCCAATTCGGGGACGACGCGCATGCCGCGGCCGCCCCCGCCCGCGGAGGCCTTCACGAGTACCGGCAGTTGCGACTCGGTAATGCTCGCAGGGTCGAGCTCGTCGAGCACCGGCACACCCGCGGCGGCCATCATCTTCTTCGCTTCGATCTTGCTGCCCATCGCCGCCACGGCGGCCGCCGGCGGCCCGATCCACGTCAGCCCGGCATCAACCACGGCGGCGGCGAAATCGGCGTTCTCCGACAGGAATCCGTACCCCGGGTGGACGGCGTCGGCACCGGCGGATTGCGCAGCGGCGATCAACGCGGCGGTGTTGAGGTAGCCGTCGGTGCGGGGCAGCAGCACGCGCGCGTCGGCCTCGGCGACGTGGGGCGCAGCCGCGTCGGGTGACGTGTACACGGCGACGGTGCCCACACCGAGTCGACGGCAGGTCGCGAACACTCGCCGCGCGATTTCGCCGCGGTTGGCCACTAAGACTCGTCTAGTCACGGCCATTCACATCCGGAAGACGCCGAAGTTGGAGGTGCCCTCGAGCGGAGCACTGGTGATGGCGGACAGGCACATTCCGAGCACGGTGCGGGTGTCGCGCGGGTCGATGATGCCGTCGTCGTACAACATGCCCGACAGCACCATCGGTAGTGACTCTGCCTCGATCTGTGCCTCGACGGCGGCCTTGAGCGCGGCATCGGCCTGCTCGTCGACCTGTTGGCCGCGCGCTTGCGCGGCGGCGCGGCTGACGATCGACAGCACGCCGGCCAGCTGCGCTCCACCCATCACGGCTGACTTGGCGCTGGGCCACGCGAACAGGAACCGGGGGTCGTAGGCGCGCCCACACATGCCGTAGTGGCCCGCTCCGTATGAGGCTCCGATCAGCAGCGAGATGTGGGGCACGGTCGAATTCGAGACCGCGTTGATCATCATCGAGCCGTGCTTGATCATCCCGCCCTCTTCGTACTGCTTGCCCACCATGTAGCCGGTGGTGTTGTGCAAGAACAGCAACGGGGTGTCGCTGCGGTTGGCCAACTCGATGAATTGGGTGGCTTTCTGCGACTCCTCGCTGAACAGTACGCCGCGGGCGTTGGCCAGGATGCCGATCGGGTAGCCGTGCACCCGAGCCCAGCCGGTCACCAACGACGAGCCGTACAGCGCCTTGAACTCGTCGAAGTCGGAGCCGTCGACGATCCGGGCGATCACGTCGCGCGGGTCGAATGGCGTACGCAGATCGGGTGGGACGATGCCCAGCAGTTCTTCGGCGTCGAACAGGGGCTCGGTCACCGGGCCCGGCGCGGGACCGCGCTTCTGCCAGTTCAGCCGGGCGACTATCCGTCGGCCGATCCGAATCGCGTCCAGCTCATCGAGGGCGAAATAGTCGGCCAACCCTGATGTGCGGGCGTGCATTTCGGCACCGCCCAGCGATTCGTCGTCCGACTCCTCGCCGGTGGCCATCTTCACGAGCGGCGGGCCGGCGAGGAACACCTTGGAGCGTTCCTTGATCATGACCACGTGGTCGGACATCCCGGGGATGTACGCACCGCCGGCAGTCGAATTGCCGAACACCAGCGCGATAGTGGGAATCCCGGCCGCCGAGAGCCGCGTCAAGTCGCGGAACATCTGCCCGCCCGGGATGAAGATCTCCTTTTGTGTCGGCAGGTCGGCACCGCCGGACTCCACCAGCGAAATCACCGGCAGTCGGTTCTCGAACGCGATCTTATTGGCGCGCAGTATCTTCCGCAGGGTCCACGGGTTGCTCGTGCCACCCTTGACCGTGGGGTCGTTGGCCACGAGCAGGCACTCCACGCCGCTCACCGCGCCGATGCCGACGACCGCCGACGCGCCGACAGTGAAGTCGGTGCCGTATGCCGCCAGCGGGCTCAACTCCAGGAACGGTGAGTCGGGGTCGATCAGCAGCTCGATGCGCTCGCGCGCTGTAAGCTTGCCGCGGGCGTGGTGCCGCTCGACGTATTTCGGTCCGCCGCCGAGCGCCTTGGCGAGCTCACCGTCGATCTCCGTCAGCTTCCCGCTCATCGCCTCCGCCGATTCGCGATACGCGTCCGAGCGCGAGTCAAGGGCGGATTGCAGCACGCTCATGACTGGTACCCCAGTGTCTTCGCCGCGAGTGAGGTCATGATTTCCGTTGTGCCGCCGCCGATCCCCAGGATGCGCATATCGCGATACTGCCGCTCGACTTCACTCTCGGCCATGTAACCGAGGCCGCCGAACAATTGCACGGCTTGGCTTGCCACCCACTCGCCGGCCTCCACCGCCGTGTTCTTGGCGAAGCACACCTGCGGGATCAAATTGGCCTCGCCGGCCAGCTGACGCTCGACGATGCTACGCGTGTAGACGCGGGCGACATCGACGCGCCGCGCCATCTCCGCCAGTGTGTTCTGCACAGACTGACGCGAAATCAGCGGGCGCCCAAACGTTTCACGGTTTCGGCACCACTCGACGGTGATGTCCAGGCAGCGCTGAGCACTCGAGTACGCCTGCGCGGCCAGGCCGATACGCTCGGGCACAAATGCCGCCGCGATCTGCAGAAATCCCGTGTCCTCGGCGCCGACGAGGTTGGCGGCCGGTACGCGGACATCGGTGTAGGACAACTCGGCGGTGTCCGACGAGCGCCAACCCATCTTGTCGAGCTTGCGCGTGACCTCGAAACCCGGTGTGCCCTTTTCCACCACGAGCAGCGACACACCTGCCGCGCCGGGCCCGCCGGTGCGCACCGCTGTCACCACGTAGTCGGCGCGCACACCGGAAGTGATGTAGGTCTTCGCGCCGTTGACGATGAATTCATCCCCGTCGCGCTGGGCGCTGGTGCGCAGGTGTCCCACGTCGGAGCCGCCATCGGGCTCAGTGATGGCCAACGAGCCGATCAGCTCACCACGCAGCGTCGGGCGCACGAACCGCTCGATCAGCCGTTCATCGGCCGATGCGATCATGTGCGGCACCGCGATACCGCAGGTGAACAGCGACGCGAACACCCCGCCGGGCGCCCCGGCGTAGTGCATCTCCTCACAGATGGTCAGCGAATCGGCGCCGTCGCCGCCCCCTCCACCAACGGACTCGGAAAAGCCCGCCCCGAGCAGCCCGGCCGCGCCGGCCTTGCGGTGCAGATCGCGTGGCAGCTCGCCGAGCTGCTCCCATTCGCCGATGTGCGGCAGCACTTCCCGTTCTGCGAACGCGCGCACGGTTTTTCGTAGCTGATCACGTTCGGGTGTGGTCCACATGCTCATGCGAAAAATTCCTCCGGAATGTCGACATGGCGAGAGCGCAGCCACTCCCCGAGGCCTTTGGCTTGCGGGTCGAAGCGCGCCTGGTAGGCCACACCTTCGCCGAGGATGCCGTCGATGACGAAGTTCACCGCCCGAAGGTTTGGCAGCAGATGACGCGTGACGGGCAGGTCGGCGGCCTCAGGCAGCAGCTCACGCAGCTTGTCGACGGTCAATGCGTGCGCGAGCCAGCGCCACTGGACCTCGGTGCGCACCCACAGGCCGACGTTCGCGCTGCCGCCCTTGTCGCCGCTGCGCGCGCCGGCCATCAGACCGAGCGGTGCGCTACGCGTCTCGCCGAACGGGAGAGGCTCGGGCAGCGCAAACGGCGGGACGTCGACGATCTCACGGGTCTCCGCTGCCGGGGGGACCGGCACGCGGCTACCGTCGGCATGCACCGCGACGTGCGGCACTTCGTCGGCGGCCACGTAGCCCGCCCTGAACACGCCGTAGACCTGGCCGTCGCCCGGCGGTGCGGTGGTGGTGAAGCCGGGATAGCTTGCGAGAGCCAATTCGACTGCCACCGAGGAGAATTGGCGTCCGACCGTGGCCGGGTCAGGGTCGCGGACGACGCACCGCAGCAACGCGCTCGCCGCCTCTTCGGTGTCGGCGTCAACGTGATCGGTGCGCGCGAGCGTCCACTCCATCTCGGCGGGTTTGACCGTGAGACCGGTCTCCAGCTGTCGACGCACCAACTCAGCCTTGGCGTCGATGTCCAAGCCGGTGAGCACGAACGTCATCGCGTTGCGAAAGCCGCCGATCGTGTTGAGCGAGACCTTCAGCGTCGACGGCGGCGGCTCGCCGCGGACGCCGCTGACGAGCACGCGGTCCGCGCCGTCGTCGGCCAACTCGATCGTGTCGACGCGCAATGTGACATCGGGGTTGGCGTAACGGGCGCTGCCGACCTCGTAGAGCAGCTGCGCGGTAACGGTGTCGACGGTCACGGCGCCGCCCGTGCCGGGGTGCTTGGTGATCACCGACGAGCCGTCGGCCCGGATCTCGGCCAGCGGGAAACCGGCGCGGGTGAGGTCATCGATCTCGGTGAAGAACGCGTAGTTGCCGCCGGTGGCCTGCGCGCCGCACTCGATGATGTGCCCTGCGGCGAGCGCCCCGGCAAGTTGGTCGTAGTCGGTGCGCGACCAGCCGAAGTGCGCGGCGGCCGGCCCGACGACCACCGACGCGTCGGTGACCCGACCGGTGACGACGACGTCGGCGCCGTCGTTGAGACAGTCGACGATGCCCCATGCCCCCAGGTAGGCGTTCGCAGCGAACGGATTGTCGAACCCCAACTCAGCCGCCCGCGGCAGCAGGTCGTCACCCTCGACGTGGGCCACGCTCATCGGTACGCCCAGCCGCTCGGCGAGCGTGCGCACCGCGTCGGCGAGGCCCGCCGGGTTGAGCCCGCCGGCATTGGTCACGATCCGCACGCCCCGCTCGTGTGCCAGGCCGAGGCATTCTTCGAGCTGGCGCAAAAAGGTCTTGGCATACCCGCGGTCTGGGACCTTCGCACGGTCGCGGGCCAGGATCAGCATGGTCAGTTCGGCCAGGTAGTCGCCGGTCAGGTAGTCGAGCTCGCCGCCGGTCAGCATCTCGCGCATTGCCGAAAGGCGGTCGCCATAGAAGCCCGAGCAATTGCCGATGCGGACGAGGTTCGTTTCCCTCAAACCCGCCCCTCCCTCCGGCCGCGCACGCCAACCAACCGGTAGGTTAACCGTAGCTGGCGCCGAAATCCGCACGAGGGCTGCGATCGGGCCCGAAACCACAGCCGTGGTGCAGAAATCGGAGGTTTTGGAAGCGGTCCCGTCCACCGGTTATCCTGGGCACTCACCCCAACCAGATGGAGAAGCTCGATCATGGCTGTGCCGAAGCGCAGGATGTCGCGTGCGAACACCCGAAGCCGTCGCGCGCAGTGGAAGGCCGAGCGTCCCGGGTTGGTCAACGTCACCATTGCGGGCCAGCAGCACAAGGTGCCGCGCCGGCTGCTCAAGGCCGCCCGGCTGGGCCTGATCGATCTGGACAAGCGCTAAGCGGGTTTCCGCGCCCAGGCTCAAAATAGGCCCGTATCGGCGCGTTCTCAGGCCGCTCTCAGGCGTTCCGTAGACACTGGTGGCCGTGCGGATTCTTGTCGTCGACGACGATCGCGCGGTACGCGAGTCCCTGCGCCGCTCCCTTTCTTTCAACGGTTACACGGTGACGCTGGCGCAGGACGGTGTCGAGGCTCTCGACGCGATCACCAACGAACGCCCTGACGCCGTCGTGCTGGACGTGATGATGCCGCGGCTGGATGGCCTCGAGGTGTGCCGCCAACTGCGCAGCACCGGCGACGACCTGCCGATCCTGGTGTTGACCGCGCGCGATTCGGTCTCGGAGCGGGTCGCAGGACTGGACGCCGGTGCCGATGACTACCTCCCCAAGCCGTTCGCCCTCGAAGAACTGCTCGCACGAGTGCGCGCGCTGCTGCGTCGCACCGTTCCCGACAACCACGCCGAGTCGGTGGCGATGACGTTCTCCGATTTGAGCCTCGACCCAGTCACTCGCGAGGTCACCCGCGGCGAACGCCGCATCAGCCTGACCCGCACCGAGTTCGCCCTGCTCGAGATGCTGATCGCTAATCCGCGCCGAGTGCTCACCCGCTCCCGCATTCTGGAAGAGGTGTGGGGATTCGACTTCCCGACCTCCGGCAATGCGCTCGAGGTTTACGTGGGATATCTGCGGCGCAAGACCGAAGCCGACGGAGAGCCGCGGCTGATCCACACCGTGCGCGGTGTCGGATACGTGCTGCGCGAAACACCCCCCTGATGTCCGGGTTCCTGCGGTCGCGGCAGACACCCTCCCCGGCAGGCGGGCGGTATCCCCATCTGCTGTGGCCGCGGGACAGCTCGCTGTCGCTGCGCTGGAGGTTCATGCTGCTCGCCATGTCGATGGTGGCGATGGTGGTGGTGCTGATCGCGGTCGCCGCCTACATCGTCGTGTCGGCCGCGTTGTACCGCAATGTCGACAACCAGTTGCAGACGCGGGCCCGGCTGCTGATCGAAAGTGGTGCGTTGGACACCGATCCCGGCAAGGCGATCGAAGGCACCGCCTACTCGGACGTCAACGCGATGCTGGTGATTCCCGGCCGCGCGATCTACACCGCCAACCAACAAGGTCAGCAGCTGCCGTTCGGCGAGCAGGAAAAGGATGTCGTCGACGGAGATCTGCTGCTGTCGCTGCGGGCCGCCGGCGATCAACGCGTGCTGGCCACGCATCTGCCCAACGGCAGCACGCTGTTGGTGTCCAAGAGCCTCAAGCCCACCAATTCGGTCCTGCGCCAACTGGGCTGGGTGCTGATCGTCGTCGGCGGCGTGGGCCTGGTGGTCGCCGCGGTGGCGGGCGGCATGGTGGCACGCGCCGGACTGCGTCCGGTGCGCCGACTCACCGACGCCGCCGAGCGGGTGGCCCGCACTGATGACCTGCGTCCCATTCCCGTCGCGGGCGGCGACGAATTAGCCCGGCTCACAGACAGTTTCAACATGATGCTGCGCGCGTTGGCGGAATCCCGCGAGCGGCAAGCACGTCTGGTCACCGACGCCGGGCACGAACTACGCACTCCGTTGACATCGCTGCGGACGAACGTCGAGTTGCTGATGGCATCGATGGCGCCGGGCGCACCGCGCCTGCCGGAAAGCGAGATGGCCGGGCTGCGCACCGACGTGCTGGCCCAGATTGCAGAATTGTCAACATTGGTCGGCGATTTGGTGGACCTGACTCGTGACGATGCGGGCGACGTTGTGCACGAGCCGATCGACCTGTCAGATGTCGTGGAACGCGGTCTGGAACGAGTCCGTCGGCGCCGCAACGACATCGCGTTCGAGGTAAGCCTTACCCCGTGGGAGGTGTACGGCGACGCAGCCGGGCTGTCGCGAGCGGTGTTGAACCTGCTCGACAATGCCGCCAAGTGGAGTCCATCCGGAAGCCATGTCAATATCCGTCTGACACAGGCAGATTCGTCACACGCCGAATTGGTGGTTGCCGACCACGGACCTGGCATTCCATCTCACGAGCGGCATCTGGTATTCGAGAGGTTCTACCGCTCCGCGTCCGCGCGCGCCATGCCCGGCTCGGGTTTGGGTCTGGCGATAGTCAAACACGTGGTGCTCAAACACGGCGGCGTCATTCGGATCGACGACACCCTTCCGGGTGGTCGGCCACCGGGCACAACCATCCATGTGCTGTTGCCAGGGCGCCCGCTGCCCGCGCACCCCGATGGGGAAAAGTCTGTGGATTCGTCGAGGGAGATCTCAGTCGATTCTCAGTCGACCGTTGCAGGGTAGAGGAAACCCTCATTCACGAATCGAGAAAGAGCGACACAGCGACATGAACCAGCCGCCGCAGCCGCAGCAGTATTCCCCCTACGACTGGCGCTACGCTCGCCAGCCATATATCCCAGTACAGCCGCATCACCAACCCACGGCCATGGCCCAGCCTCAAAAGCGATCTCGCGCCGGGCTTTTCACGGCCGGAGCAGTCGCGATCGCGGTAGTCTCCGCCGGCATCGGCGGTGGCGTTGCGCTGGCCGTCGGGTCAGATCACCACAGCACCAACGCAATTGCTACCGCGCCGGGGTCTGTCAAGAGCCAGCCGGCGGCGAGCGTGCCGGCCGGCTCCGTCGAGCAGGTCGCCTCCAAGGTCGTACCCAGCGTTGTCAAACTCGAGACTGTTATGGGGCGCCAGTCCGAAGAGGGCTCCGGCATCATCCTGACCTCTGACGGCCTCATACTCACCAACAATCACGTCGTGGCAGCCGCGGCGCAGACCGGTCAGCAGCCCGCCGAGATGGGCGGTGCGCCGACGACGACCGTCACGTTCAGCGACGGCCGGACCGCACCGTTCTCGGTGGTCGGCACCGACCCTTCGTCCGATATTGCCGTCGTCCGCGCCGAGGGCGCGTCCGGTCTCACACCGATCACCCTCGGCTCGTCGGCCAATCTCCGGGTGGGCCAGGATGTGGTCGCGATCGGATCCCCGTTGGGGCTCGAAGGCACGGTCACCACGGGCATCGTCAGCGCGCTGAACCGGCCGGTGGCGACGGGAGGCGATGCGGACAACCAGGACACCGTGCTCGACGCCATTCAGACCGACGCCGCGATCAATCCGGGCAACTCCGGTGGCGCGCTCGTCAACATGAACGGTGAACTCGTCGGAATCAACTCGGCGATCGCCTCCCTCGGGGGCGAATCGGGTGGGTCGCAGAGTGGGTCTATCGGGCTGGGTTTTGCGATTCCGATCGATCAGGCCAAGCGCATCGCCGACGAACTGATCAAGAGCGGCACCGCCTCGCACGCGTCGCTGGGCGTTTCCGTCGCCAGCGACCCCGCGACCAACGGCGCCAAGATCATGCAGGTCGTCCCCGGTGGCGCGGCGGCGAAGGCCGGGCTGCCCAACGGCGTCGTGGTGACCAAGGTCGACGATCGCGTGATCGACAGCGGCGACGCGCTGGTGGCCGCGATCCGCTCGAAGGCACCCGGCGACACGGTGGCGCTGACGTACACCGATCCCGCGGGCAAGGGTGACACGGTCAAAGTGACGCTCGGCGAATCGCAGCCGCAGTCGTGAGGCTGGTGCGGGACCGCGCAGAGCTGAGATTGATGACGCCACTGCCTGCGGCCGGATATACGGTGGCATCCATGGATGAACCCCGGGAGTTGGTCGGTCGCGCATTGGTTGTCGTCGTGGACGACCGCACCGCTCACGGCGACGAGGAGGACCACAGTGGGCCGCTGGTCACCGAGCTGCTTACCGAGGCGGGCTTCGTCGTCGACGGTGTCGTCGTGGTTGCGGCAGACGAGGTCGAGATTCGCAATGCCCTTAACACCGCGGTGATCGGCGGCGTCGACCTCGTGGTGTCCGTGGGAGGCACGGGCGTCACGCCCCGCGACGTCACCCCGGAGGCCACCCGCGACATCCTTGATCGCGAGCTGCTCGGCATTTCCGAGGCGCTGCGCGCGTCGGCGCTCTCGGCGGGCGTGGTTGACGCGGGGTTGTCGCGCGGACTGGCGGGGATCTCCGGCAGCACGCTGGTGGTGAACCTCGCGGGCTCGCGCTACGCGGTCCGCGACGGCATGGCGACACTCAACCCGCTGGCAATCCAGATCATCGGACAGTTGTCGAGCCTGGAGATCTAGGCGGTAACCATCCGGTTACCGGGTGATGTGATGATTGTCACAATCCCTTACGGGCCCGAACTGGCACGCGCGAAGCTTGCCGACTTGCAGCAAAGAGTGGACACCTGAGGCGGGGTCGCCGAGCCCCCTGGCTCGCCCGAACTGCCAGCTAACTAAGACGTCAATAAATTTGTGCTGGTCGCGCTGCTGTTGATCCAGCTGGTGGCGGAAAATCAGCCCAGGTCCGGCCGCGTCAAAACACCGCGAAATAAGCCCCGCCAAGCACATGAACGCCGACGCGCGGCGAACTCGCGACGCCGCCGACGCGGCCGCTCGATCGTGTGTCCCTCCGTTGCCGGATGTGGTGGCTGCGGATATCTTCCTCGTGTCGACGATGACGGACGAATGAGTGCTCCGCGGGGGCGAGCACACGAAGCGCCACGAACAACAACTCCGGTGATCCCTGTCAAAGGGCACCGCGGCAGGTGCGAGGAGAACATGAGGCTAATCAGTCGAGGTTTGATGGCTGTGATTGCCGCCCTGGCGATGCTGTTCGTGAGCACGGCGACGTCGTCTGCGGGGTTGGACAACACGAACAGTGTGGTCGACGGCCATGACCGGACGCTGGTGATCGAGCAGTGGGACACGTTTCTCAACGGTGTGTATCCGTTGGACCGCAACCGGTTGACGCGGGAGTGGTTTCATTCGGGTCGGGCCAAGTACCACGTGACCGGCCCGGGTTCTGATGACTTTGCCGGCACGCTGGAGCTTGGCTATCAGATCGGGTTCCCGTGGTCGCTGGGGGTGGGGGTGAACTTCAGCTACACCACGCCGAACTTCAACTTCGACCAGTCGTCGGTGACCGGGGGCGCCGCGGGTTTGTTGATCACGACGCCGCCGCTGTTGCCGGGTGCGTCGATTTCTGCGGATCTGGGCAACGGTCCGGGTATTCAGGAGGTGGCGACGTTCTCGGTGGACGTGGCGGGTCCTAACGGCGGGGTAGCGGTGAGCAATGCCCATGGCACGGTTACCGGTGCGGCCGGTGGTGTGCTGTTGCGCCCGTTTGCCCGGTTGATCTCCAAAGACGGCGACAGCGTCACCACCTACGGCGAACCCTGGAACATGAACTGAGCCTTCCAACAAGAATCAGCCCCCGGCCGCGCGGCCGGGGGCTGATTCTTTGGTAGCTAGGACTTGTCGGCGCTCGTCGTCTCCGCGGTATCCGGACTCGGGCCGCTCCCAGGGCTCGTGTGGCGACCACCCACCTCGCCGTTCTCGGACAGCAAGTCGCGGATCTCGGTCAGCAGCGACAACTCTGTGTCCTGAGCCTGCTCCACCTCGCCACGCTTGCGGAAAGTGTTGTAGGGCAACACAACCAGGAAATACACCACCGCGGCTACGATGATGAAGTAGATGGCCGCCGTCACCACGACGTTGAGGTCGATGGCCTGGCCGCCGCCGATGCCAATTCTGAGGACTCCGTATTGCGAGCCGGGCCCGGCGCCGATGCGGTTGATCAACGGCTGGATCACACTGTCGGTGAACGCCTTGACGAGTGCGGTGAACGCGGTGCCGATGACCACAGCGACCGACAGGTCGACGATGTTGCCGCGGGCCAGAAACTCTTTGAATCCTTTCAACATGCGATGCTTCCTCTCGTTGCTCGATCGGCCTGAGCCGAACATTAGTCGCAACGTCGCTCAGTGGAACGTAAGCGTGACTGTCTCGACGAGCGAGAGTCCGGCGAGCCGATGTGCGGCTGCCTCGGGAAGCGCGACGAGGACGACGCGATCGTTTCCAGTGCCGCGCGAACTTGGCTTCGGCGAGACGAGCACCACGACCGCGTCGGTCGCGGCGATGTGCGGTGCAGGCTCGTCTCCGGCGGGTGCGTTAGGCGGGCCGGAGGCCAGCACGTCGACGATGTCGCCGGCCCGAAGCACGTCGAGCAGCGCAGAGTCTGCAAGATGCAGTGGAACGATCCGCGCATCCACCCCTGCTGAGGCTTCGGCCAGTCGCGGGCCGAGCAGCCTGACGTCGGTCAGCACTTCGCCGCGCCGGGCCGGTCCGGCGAGCGTCGCCCCTGCCACGTCGTCCACGCCGGACCGGCTGCCGTCGGGAATCGTTGTGGCTAGCCGTTTTTCGATGCGCACGTCGCTGGCGGTCAGCGCGATACCCGGCGGCAGATCGTGGGCGGCCACCACCACGTCGACACGATCGTCGGCGGGGTCGGAGCGGAATGCGGCGACGGCCGCCAGAATCACCAGCCCCGCCGCCGCGATCCGTCGGGCCATGACGGTACGCGACCAATCCGGCCGCAGCACGTGCGAAAGACGACTCAGCACAGACGGATTGAGCGACTCTGCCATCCCGCCACGCTAAGCGCAGCGGACCCTTTGCAGGCGTGCGATCACGGCCCCTGTGGATAACCGGGTCAGCTCGCCGCAGACGTCGCCGTCGTCTTCTTCTCTGCCGACGGCTTCGCGTCCCCGGACGACTTCGACTCCCCATTGGACTTCGACTCCCCGTTGGACTTCGCCGACGACGTGTCGCTCGACGACGACTCGCTGGTGGTCGTCTTCTTCTGGTTGGCCGATGCGTCTCTGCTGTCGGTGCGATAGAACCCGCTGCCCTTGAACACCACGCCGACCGAGCCGAACAGCTTGCGCAGCCGCCCCGTGCACTGCGGGCACTCGGTCAGGGCGTCGTCGCTGAACGCCTGCACCGCATCGAACCGATTGTCACATTCGGTGCACGCGTAGGAGTAGGTCGGCACGGGTATCCTCCGTTAGCTCAGCTTGCTAGCACTCTACCTATTCAAGTGCCAATGGACCAGTTTGCATTCCCGTCGTCACCCCAGCGCGATCAGGCCCTTTTGCGGCGTCAGCGCGTGCGTCATCGCCACGTCATGCGGCTCGACCGGCAATGCGTCGAGCAGTTCCTCGTCGCGCACCACCGCGATCAGCCGGGCGTCGGGATTGCGAAAGCTCAGCGACCGGTCGTAATAGCCGGCGCCTCGGCCCAACCGAACGCCGCGACGGTCGACTGCCAGCGCGGGCACCAGGACGGTCCGCGCCGTCCCGAGCGCCGATGGCGGCAGCCACGGCGGGCCGGGTTCGAACAATCCGTTGGGCGCCCGCATCAGCGGACCCGACCGGTACGCCGACCACTGCAGGGGCAGCGGGATGCCGTCGGCGGACCGCCGGGCGATCGGCAGCAGCACCTCGCCACAGACGGTGACGACAGTGTCAGCCAGCTCGGGAAAGCCGGGTTCGGTCGACAAGGGCGCATACGCGGCGACCGCGTCCCCGCGTTGCAAGATCGCCAGCAGATGCGCGACGATCTCTGCAGTCTCGGCGCAGCGAACGTCGTCAGCGACGAGTTGCCGGGCAGCCACCAGCTCCGCGCGAATGTGGTCCTTCACATTGAGCGCCACGGGCTAACGATGACAGGGGATTCCAATTCCGTGCTACAGCAACCCACCGGCTTTTCGGCGCTAGTCTGTGACCGATGACGCGTCCAGGAGTTTCGGTCCCGCGTACGGCGGTTGTCCCGGCCGCCGGCCTGGGCACTCGGTTCTTGCCCGCGACCAAGACTGTGCCCAAGGAGTTGTTGCCCGTCGTCGACACCCCGGGCATCGAGCTCGTCGCCGCCGAGGCGGCCGAAGCGGGCGCCGAGCGCCTAGTCATTGTGACCTCTGCCGGCAAGGACAGCGTCGTCGCCCACTTCGTCGAGGACTTGGTGCTCGAGGGCACGCTCGCGGCCCGCGGTAAGACGACGATGCTCGAGAAGGTGCGTCGCGCGCCGGCACTGATCAAGGTGGAGTCGGTGGTGCAGGCCGAGCCGCTGGGCCTGGGCCACGCGGTCAGCTGCGTCGAGCCGGTGCTGTCCGAAGACGAGGACGCGGTTTCGGTGCTGCTGCCGGACGACTTGGTGTTGCCGTCCGGTGTGCTCGAATTGATGTCGAAGGTGCGCGCCGAGCACGGTGGGACGGTGCTGTGCGCGATCGAGGTGCCGGAAGCCGAGATCAGCGCGTACGGCGTGTTCGACGTCGAGGCGGTGCCCGGCGCGGACAGTGCGGACGTGCTGCGGGTCAAGGGCATGGTCGAAAAGCCCAAGGCCGACGACGCACCGTCGCCGTACGCCGCAGCGGGCCGCTACGTCCTGGATCGGGCGATCTTCGACGCGCTGCGCCGTGTTCCGCGCGGCGCCGGCGGCGAGATCCAGCTGACCGACGCCATCGCCATGCTGATCGACGAAGGTCATCCGGTACACGTGGTCATCCACCGCGGGTCTCGACACGACCTCGGAAATCCCGGCGGCTACCTCAAGGCTGCGGTTGACTTTGCGTTGGATCGTGATGACTATGGCCCGGACTTGCGGCGCTGGCTGGTTGCGCGACTGGGTTTGGCTAAGCAATAGCGGTCGCCGGGGCGAACCCGGGTCATACTCTTCGCGCAAGCGCTCATCGGGTCGACGGAAAGGCGTGCTGTGCGTTCGGTGGAGGAGCAGCAGGCACGCGTGACGGCGGCGGCGGTTGCGCCCCGGCCGGTGCGCGTCGCGATAGCCGAAGCCCAGGGTCTGATGTGCGCCGAAGAGGTGGTGACCGAACGGCCGTTGCCCGGCTTCGACCAGGCGGCGATCGACGGGTACGCGGTGCGCAGCGTCGACGTTGCCGAGGTGGGTGGCGCCGAGGATCCCGATGGTGACGGCCTCGAGGTCCGCCTGCCGGTTGTCGGCGACATCGAAGCGGGCGCCCGGGCGCCGAGCCGGCTGCAGCCGCGGCAGGCGGCACGCGTTCGGACCGGGGCACCAATGCCGACACTGGCCGACGCGGTACTGCCGTTGAAGTGGACGGACGGCGGCGAGTCCAAGGTCCGGGTGCTGCGCAGCGTGCGCTCGGGTGCCTACGTGCGCCGTGCCGGCGACGACGTGCAGCCCGGTGACGTGGCCGTGCGCGCCGGCGCCATCATCGGCGCCGCGCAGGTGGGCCTGCTTGCCGCCGTCGGCCGGGAGCGGGTGCTGGTGCATCCTCGGCCGCGGTTGTCGGTGATGAGCGTCGGAAGCGAGCTCGTCGACATCTCCCGCACGCCCGGCAACGGCCAGGTGTACGACGTGAACTCGTATGCGTTGGCGGCGGCCGCACGCGACGCGGGAGCCGAGGTCAACCGGGTTGGGATCATCAGCAGCGACCCCACCGAGTTGCGCGAGGTTGTCGAGGGCCAGCTGAGCCGCGCTGAGGTGGTGGTGATCGCTGGGGCGGTCGGCGGAGCCGCGGCGGAAAGCGTGCGCGCGGCGCTGAGCCCGCTCGGCGAGATGGACATCAACAGGGTCGCGATGCACCCGGGTTCGGTGCAGGGGTTCGGTCAGCTCGGCCCCGAGGGTGTGCCGACGTTTCTGCTGCCGACCAATCCGGTCAGCGCACTGGTGGTTTTCGAAGTGATGGTCCGCCCGTTGATCCGGCTGTCGCTGGGGAAGCGGGCGCCGATGCGCCGCGTCGTCGAAGCGCGCACGCTGTCGCCGATCTCTTCGGTTCGGGGTCGACGCGGGTATCTGCGCGGCCAGTTGATGCGTGACCAGGACACCGACGAATACCTCGTGCAGGTGCTCGGCTCGCCGGGTCCGTCCTCACATCTGCTGGCCACGCTTGCCGAGGCCAACTGCTTGGTGGTGGTGCCCAGCGACGCCGATCAGATCCGCACCGGGGAGATTGTCAGCGTCGCGTTCCTGGCACAGCGCGGTTGAGCACGAAAACCGTTGCGTGTGAGCTTTTTTCGTAGTAGTGCTTCTCACCCCGGTTGGCCCGCGACCGTCGGCCCGCTGAGGGTGGCCGCCGGCGTCGTGCAGTTGCGGCCGGTGCGCATGCGCGATGCTGCGCACTGGAGCCGGATCCGGCTAGCCGACCGGGCGCACCTGGAGCCGTGGGAGCCGACCGTTGACGCCGAGTGGACGCGCAGACAGACGGCGTCGTCGTGGCCATCGGTGTGCTCGGGGCTCCGTGCCGAGGCGCGTAAGGGCCGGATGCTGCCGTTCGCGATCGAACTCGACGAACAGTTCTGCGGACAGCTGACGATCGGCAACGTGACGCATGGTGCGCTGCGGTCGGCGTGGATCGGCTACTGGGTGTCCAGCCAGGTGGTCGGTGGAGGGGTGGCGACGGGCGCGCTGGCCCTCGGTCTGGACCACTGCTTCGGGCAGGTGGGGCTGCATCGCGTCGAGGCGACGGTGCGGCCGGAGAACACCGCGAGTCGGCGGGTGCTCGGGAAGGTCGGCTTCCGCGAGGAGGGCCTGCTGCAGCGTTACCTCGACGTCGACGGCGCCTGGCGCGACCACCTCTTGGTGGCGATCACCGCCGAGGAGATCCAAGGCTCGGTGGCCGCGACGCTGGTGCGCGAGGGCCACGCCCACTGGAGCTGACCCCACCCCTCTTTCGCGCGAGCGTGCGTGTCCGCCGGTCGACACGCCGCATTTCCGCCGGACTCTGCGCCCGCTCGCGCCCTGAGTGGCTGTGGCAGATGTGACTTGTGTTACTGATGATGCTTGCGGGAAGTGAATTACAGGTGTGTAATTGTGGTGGTCACTGCGGCGCGCCTCCCTCCTTCGCGCTGATCAGGGCCCTAGCCTGACGGCGAAAGGAGCAGGCAGCATGCCAAGCGTCCCGCAATCACTTCTGTGGATCTCCCTCGTGGTGCTTTGGCTGTTCGTCCTCGTTCCGATGTTGATCAGCAAGCGCGAGGCTGTACGCCGCACGAGCGACGTCGCCCTGGCCACCCGGGTGCTCAACAGCGGGCTGGGCGTACGGCGGAAGAAGGGCGGGCCCGCGGCGGGGCACAACAGCGATCCGGACTGGCAGCCTTCCGACGAGGACGACGACCTCGAGGACGAACCGTCGGACGAGGCCGTCGTCGTCAAAGCAGCAGAGGTCGAGCAGGAGATTATCGACGTCGACGTCGTCGACGAGGAGCCCGCTGAACCCGAGACCGAACCGCAGCCAGTTGCCTCAGCCAAGGATCTCGCGGAGGACGACGAGGACGACGGCACCGCGGCGGAGTACGAAACTGTCGAGGACACTTCGGGTTTGGAGTCGGAGGACGAGCCGCCGACGCAGATGACACCGCCGGTCTCACCGCGCCGGCTGTATGAATCGAAGACCGCAGTGGCGGTCACCGCGCGCAAGTACCGATTCCGGAGGCGAATGCTGTCGGTGATGGCGCTGATGATGGTGGTGACGACGGTCGCGGCGGTCACGGTGTGGCACGCAGGCTGGTGGGCATGCGGCAGTGCCGGGCTGGTCACGATTGTGTACCTGGCCTATCTGCGACGGCAGACGCGGATCGAGGAGCAGGTGCGGCGGCGGCGAGCGCAGCGCTTGGCCCGGTCCCGTTACGGTGTGCAGAACACCGCGGACACGGGCTACGAAGTACCGTCGCGGCTGCGACGCCCGGGAGCGGCGGTGCTGGAAATCGACGACGAGGACCCCATTTTCGAGCACTTGGACTACGCACCGGGGCCCATGGAGTATCGCCTGCCCCGGGCCGCCGGGGAGTAGCTGTCCGAGAGTTTTTGGGGTCGCGCCGCGGCTGGTAACCTGCTAGCGGTCAGGGGCTATGGCGCAGTTGGTAGCGCGACTCGTTCGCATCGAGTAGGTCAGGGGTTCGAATCCCCTTAGCTCCACCGAGTTTGAGCAGGCCGTTGTCGCAGACAGTGGCCGTGATCGTCGGGAACTCCGATGTGGTCGCGAGTGGTCTGGACGATGCTGAACGGCGTCATGGATGTGTGACGCAATATGTTTCGTTGCCTAGCCCAGCCGTAAGTTCTTCGACTTCGAACGGTCGGTCGAGTCGGGCGTGCAACTCCTTGGCATCTATCAGCAGGCCGATCTCTGCGGTCTGGCGGGCGAAGAGCCGTCCGATGAATGGGTAGATGCGGCGCATGACTGCTCGCTCGGCCGGCGTGCATCGTGAGGCGCAGTAGCCGACGTGTCCTATTTCGTCGGTGAGTATTTCGCTGTAGAGCAGTTCGATCCGATCTGAGACCGCCGGTTCGTCCGCGAACAGCGCGATGCCGGCGCGGCGCAACTCGTCAAACATGATGCAGCCGGCCATCTCTGCGGCTCCGACGAATAAAAAGCCCAGTCTCGCGGGGAGAAATACGCCTGTCTTGACGAACTGGCGCATCACAAAGGGCGGCGGGACCACTTGGAAGTTCAGATCGAACACGTCGAGTGCGTAGGCCAAGAGCCGTGTGTGGTAGTGCTCTTCGAGTTCGAGGTAGACGTTCTCGGGCGGCAGATTCTCATCGCTGTTGCGCCCATAGGTTTCACCGAGACCGACCCCGAAGCGCTCAGCCTGATTCAACTTCGCGGTCGCCAGCAAGAAGAGCATCTTCTTATCCAGGCCCGGCTCCGGTCGGCGGCGGCGCAGGTTCCGCAGGAACACTTCTCGATCGGCGGGTTGGGCGGAGCGGACAGGATTCGATTCAAGGTCGTGAAAGAACTCCTCGCGATTCGCTAGCCGCCGGTTGAGCAAGTCGGCTTCCCCATCGCGCTTAACCAGAAAATCTCTGTAGCCCTCGACTGTGCGGTTCATCGGTTCTCCATTCCTTTGACAATCGTTGTCACATAACGACCTAACAGCGCAGCATCATCGATGCCGGTGGCTAGGAGTGCGAACAAGCCGGTGAGGAAAAAGGTCGCGAGTTCGGGCGCATCTGCATTCGGAGCGACTTCGCCAACGGCTTGTGCGTGACCGATGACTTTTACCAGGTACTCGGCGAGAGGGTGCTGCGCCAACTCGTCCTCAACGGGACGTGTTGAGGAGAAATGCAGTCCCAACATGTCCCGGAAAACAACTGCACCTAGACGCTGTTGAGCGTCAAGTACGTGCCGCACCAGCTGCAAGAGCATAGAAGCCAGGTCTGTGTTGGCCTCGCCCAGTTCCCCGGCTATGCGGTGCTCCTCATTGCGTTCCAGTTCGACCAGTACGTGTTCCTTGGTCGGGAAATGGAAGTAGAAGGTTCCCCTGACCACTCCCGCCGCAGCCGCGATGGCGGCGACGTCAGCATCAGCCAATCCGTGTCGCGCAATCTCGGACAACGCAGCATCGAATAGACGCCCCCGCGTTTCGAGTCGGCGCGCCTCACGGACGTTGATACCGGCAGACGGCAGACCCACGGACGGGGCGTTCGGCGAGGGCATGCGGCCACACTACGCCT
>DATBFF010000073.1:0-5860 GCA_036558625.1 Mycobacterium sp.
CGCATACCGTCGGATAGCGGCCGATCAGCGCCTGCACGGTGATCGTGTCGAGCACCTCGCCGGTTTCCGTCGTCTCGATGCCCTCTTTGGCCTCGACCGCGGCCTGTAGGCCGTCGGGCCAGCGCTGCAACTGCGCGATCCGCCCGCGGGAGGCGTTGATCAAGTGCACCGCGTCGTCGCGGACGATGTAGTGCACGTCGCGCTGCAGCAGCACGTGTGCGTGTAGCGCGACGTTGACTTCGGTGAGCGTGGTGCCGACGTGCTCCTCGGAATACAGGTCGATACCGCCGAGTTTGGCCTCTACCTTCTGCGCACCGGCTTCGGTGAGATGCACGTTGCGGCTGTCCTCGTCGGTGTCGTAATCCTTGCCGGGGGTCAATTCGCCGACCAGGCGGATGATTTCGAGCTTGGGTGTCTCGCGGTGCGTGGTACCCGCGAGCACGAGCGGAACCAGAGCCTCGTCGACGAGCACCGAGTCGGCTTCGTCGATCAACGCGACGTCCGGGTTCGGCGCCACCAGGTCGTCGACGTCGGTGACCAGCTGGTCGCGCAGCACGTCGAAGCCGATCTCGTTGACCGAGGCGTAAGTAATGTTGCACGCGTAGGCTTTTCGTCGCTGTCGGGCGGGAGATTCGGCAGTGATCCAGCCGACGGACAAGCCCATCGCTTCGAGCATCGGCCCCATCCACTCGGCGTCGCGGCGGGCCAGGTAGTCGTTGATCGTCACGACGTGCACATGGCGGCCGGCAAGCGCGTAGCCGGCGGCGGCGATCGCGCCGGACAACGTCTTGCCCTCGCCAGTGGCCATCTCGACGACGTCGCCGGCCATCATCCGCAGCGCCCCGAGCAGCTGCACGTCGAATGGCCGCAGATTCGTTTGGCGCACCGCGGCTTCCCGCGCCAGCGCAAGGAACTGGGTGATGTCGTAGGACTCGTCCAGGTCGTCTAGTTCGAGAAGCTTCGCCGCCTTGACCAACTGCTCGTCGTCGAGGTCGGCAGCCTTCTCGTCGAATTCCGCGCTCGCCTTGACCGACTCCAGTGAACGGCTCTGGTCCTTCTCCGTGCTGGCGCCGAGCAGCTTCCAGAACTTGCTGCTCAGGCGGCCCGGTCCAGCGGTACTCGATTTCGCCACAGCACAACGGTACGCGGCTCGTGTCAGGCCAGGACGGAGCGCCGCGGGTAGGCGATCGCCGGGTCGGTGAGCACGTTCACCACCGCCGGCAGCCCCGCGCCGAACGCCCGCTGTAAGGCCGGACGCAGTTCGGCAGGGCTGGTCACCAGCTCGCCGTGCCCGCCGAGCGCGCGAACCACCTCGTCGTAGCGGGTGCCCGGGCGCAACTCCGCGACCACCGAATAGCCGTACAGCATCTCCATGGGATGTTTTTCGAGCGCCCAGATGCCGTTGTTCCCGATTACCGATACCACTTGAATACCGTGGCGCACCAACGTATCCCACTCCATACCCGAGAAGCCGAACGCGCCGTCGCCCTGCAGCAACACGACCTGCCGCTCGGGCCGGGCCAGCTTGGCCGCCAGCGCGTACCCCGGCCCGGAGCCAAGGCATCCGAACGGACCGCTGTCCAGCCACGCGCCGGGTACATAGCTGTCGATCACACGTCCGGCATACGAGCCGAAGTCGCCGGCGTCGATCACGACGATCGCGTCCCGGTCGAGCATTGTGGCCAGCTCCGCGTACACGCGCATCGGATGCAGCGGCGTGCGGTCGTCGGTCAGTTCGGCATGCTCGGCGGCCCGGGCTTCGGTCTCGACCGCCCGTAGATCAGCGATCCACCCCTCCCGGTCGGCCGTCCCGGCGGCGGCCAGCCCGGCCAGCGTCTTCGACAGGTCTCCGTACAGTTCGGCTGCCACCGTGCGCGGATGCGGGCGAGCCGGTGCCGCTCGGTCGGCGACGACGAGCGCGGTGTCGGCGCCGAACACCCCGCCGAAGCCGAGGCGGAAATCCATTGGCACACCCACGACAAGCGCGACGTCGGCCTGCTTCAACGCCCGCGATCTCGCCCGCGAGAAGGCGAGTTCGTGGTCGGCGGGCACGACGCCGCGGGCCATGCCGTTCATCAGCACCGGTATGCGTGCCTGTTCGGCCAGCCCCAGCAGCGCCGACTCGGCATGACCCCACCACACATTGGTGCCGGCCATCACCACGGGCCGCTCGGCACGGGCCAGCAGGCCGGCCGCCCGGTCCAGCGCACCCCCGTCGGCGGCCGGGCCGGCGTCCGCGCCGACGAGTGCACCCGGCGCCGCGGAGTCCTGTGCCTCGGCGAATACGTGATCCATGGGGAAATCGACGAACGCCACTCCCGACGGTGGCCCGCAGGCGGCCCGCAACGCGTCGTCGACCAAAGTGGCGGCCGTCTCAGCCGACGTCGCCGTCGCGGCGAACCGGGCCAGCGGCGCCACGAACGGCACGTGGTCGATCTCCTGCAGCGACCCCTGGCCCCACCGCGCCGCGGGCGCCCGGCCGCCCAGAACAACCAGCGGCGACTGGTTCTGCTGGGCGGCGGCCATCGCACTCATCCCGTTGGTGACTCCGGGACCCGCCGTCAACGCCGCGACGCCGGGGACTCGAGTGACCTTGGACCATCCCTCCGCGGCGAACGCGGCGGTCTGCTCGTGTCGGGTGTCCACCAGCCGGATGCCTTCGCTGCGGCACCCGTCGTAGAACGAGAACAAGTGACCGCCGGACAGGGTGAACACGGTATCGATGCCGCTGGCCTTCAGTCGCCGTGCGATCAGGCGGCCCGCGTGCAGCATGGCGTCATTGCTCATGCCGAAAGCCTAAAGGCCGATATGCGGCTGATCCGCGGCCGCTGCGGTAGCTTTCGCCGGAAGAAACCCCGCAAGGAGTGACGCCGTGGATGAACTGCAACCGTTCCAGTACTCGATCGACTGGAACCATGAGCTGGTCGCCTCGCTTTTCTGGATCGCAAGAGCGTGGGCCATCAGCGCTGTATGCACACTTGTGGTGCTTGCCGTGATTGTCGCGGTGACGACGTGGGGGCGGCAGTTCTGGCGCATCACCCGGGACTATTTCACCGGACCGGACAGGGTCAGCGTATGGCTGTGGCTGGGCGGCTTGCTGCTGCTGGTGATCGTCAGCGTGCGGCTGACGGTGCTGTTCAGTTATCAGGCCAGGGATCTGGCCACTTCCATCCAGATCGCGGTGCAGGGCATGGCCGCGAACAATGCGGCGGTGAAAGACTCTGGCGTGCAGGGCTTTTGGACCTCGCTATTGGTCTTCTCCCTTCTCGCGGTGATTTTCATCGCTCGCCTGATGCTCGACATCTTCGCAATGCAGCGGTTCATCCTGAGGTGGCGGGCCTGGCTCACCGATAGGCTTACCGGCGACTGGCTCGACGGCAAGGCCTACTACCGCAGTCGGTTCATCGACGACACCATCGACAACCCGGACCAGCGCATCCAGTCCGACATCGACATCTTCACCACGGGCACTGGGCCGCTGCCCAACATTCCGACGAACACGACCACCACGACGTTCTTGTTCGGCGCGGTGAACGCGGTCGTGTCCGTGGTGTCGTTCATCCCGATCCTGTGGAATTTGTCTGGCACGCTGAGCCTTTGGGGCTTCAACATGCCACGCGCGATGTTCTGGATCGGCTTCGGGTACGTCTTGTTCGCCACCATCATCGCGTTCTGGATCGGGCGCCCGATCATCCATCTGAGCTTCCTCAACGAGAAGTTCAACGCGGCGTTTCGTTACGCGCTCGTGCGTCTGCGAGATGCGGCTGAGGCGGTGGCGTTCTATCGCGGAGAGCGCGCCGAACGGGGTGAGCTGCGTCGCCGTTTCGATCCCGTCGTCGGCAATTACAAGCGGTACATCAACCGCAGCATCGCGTTCAACGGGTGGAACTGGTCGATAAGCCAGGTCATCGTCCCGTTGCCTTATGTGCTGCAGGCGCCGAGGCTGTTCTCCGGCGAAATCCAGTACGGCGCAGTCACTCAGACGGCGTCAGCGTTCGGCACCATTCAAGACTCGCTGTCCTTCTTCCGAAATGCCTACGATCTGTTCGCCGGCTGGCGTGCCGCGATCATCCGACTGCACGGATTGGTGGTCGCCGACGAAGAAGGCAGGGCGCTGCCCACCGTCACCACAGAGCCGAGTTCCGACGGGGTCATCGAGCTCGACAACGTCGAGGTCCGAAGCCCGACGGGTGCGCAACTCGTCGATCCGCTGGACGTGCGCTTGAATCCCGGGGAAGGACTGGTGATCACGGGCCGTTCGGGCAGCGGCAAGACCACGCTGTTGCGCAGTTTGGGCGAACTGTGGCCGTTCGCTTCCGGCACACTTCGCCGGCCGGTCGGGGACAACGAGACGATGTTCCTCTCGCAGCTGCCGTACGTTCCGCTCGGGGACCTGCGTGCGGTGGTGTCGTATCCGTCTGCTCCCGGTGACATCCCCGACGCGCAGCTGGAGCAGGCGCTAATGAAGGTGGCTCTGCCGCACTTGACGGGACGTCTGGACGAAGAACGCGACTGGGCCAAAGTGCTGTCACCCGGTGAGCAGCAGCGCGTGGCGTTCGCACGGATCCTGTTGACCAAGCCGAAGGCGGTGTTTCTCGACGAGGCGACATCGGCTCTCGACGTCGGTCTGGAAATGACGCTGTATCAACTGGTTCGAGACGAGTTGCCGTTGACCACCCTGGTCAGTGTGAGTCACCGCCCTGCCGTCGAACAGCACCACCACAGCCATCTGCGCCTTCTCGGTGAGGGGCAGTGGCACGTCGAGCCGGTCGCAAAGCAACCGGATCCCGTCTAGCGGCTCGCAGCGTGCGCTCCGGCGCTCCGGTTGTCTGCGCGCCTACCGCTTACGCTGCTTCGCAGCGTGCGCTCCGGCGCTCCGGTTGTTTGCGCGCCTACCGCTTACGCTGCTTCGCAGCGTGCGCTCCGGCGCGGCGCCCGAAGAACGAACCCTCCCCCAGCTGCGTCCCGCTGGCATATCCCTTGCCGTCCTGGGCGATATTCGACGCGCATGCGCCGGCGGCGTAGAGGCCGCCGATGACGCTGCCGTCTTCATGCAGCACTTCGCCGTCGACCGACGTTGCCAGCCCGCCGATGGTGAAGCCGGAGTACGTCGCCTTGCCCAGTGACAGGTCGAACGCGCCCCACGGTCCTTTGTCCTGTGCGGCAAGAAATTCCGGTTGCTTGTGAAAGTCTGGGTCCTCGCCGCGGGCGGCGTACTCGTTGTAGCGGCCGAGCGTGGCGACGAGCTTGCCGCCGGGAATCCCGAGCGCAGCCTCCATCTCACTAACCGATTCCCAGCCGTCGATGAACGTGATCAGCGGAAGCTGCGGACGCTGCATGTGCGCCTCGTCGACGATCAAAAACGCCGCGCTGTCGGGTTGGTCCATCACGAAACCCGAAGTGCGCGAATGATAGGAGTCCTCGGCCACGAATCGCTCACCAAGCTTGTTGACGATGATGCCGGTCAGCAGAATCGACGGCGGATACGCCGGAGCAGTGATGAAGATTTCGTTCATGTGTTTGGTCGCGCCGCCGGCGGACACGCCCAGCCTGATGCCGAGTCCGTCGTCGTAGGTGTTGCCCAGCACGAAGGGCTTCTCCGCGAGCTTCGGCGTGTGCTCTGCGACCATGTCCTCGTTCATCACAAACCCGCCGGCGGTGATCACGACGGCATTGGCGCGCACCACCCCTCGCTCACCGAAGTGCTTCCACGCCACTCCCGCCACGCGCCCGTCGTCGTCGACCACCAACTCCGTGGCGCCGGTTTCGTACCCAATCTGCACACCGAGTTCCTCTGCGCGCTTGATGAGCAGATCCACCACCAGCGCGGCGCCCTGGGTGTCACCGGGCACGGGCACCT
>DATBFF010000074.1:0-8239 GCA_036558625.1 Mycobacterium sp.
ACCTTCGCGTGCGCCAGCACGTAGTCGGGTGCCACGCACGTCTGGCCCGAATTCATCAGCTTGATCCATGCGATCCGCTTGGCTGCGACGTCAATGTCGGCGTCCTCTGCGACGATCACCGGGCTCTTGCCGCCCAGCTCCAGCGTCACCGGTGTCAGGTGCGGCGCCGCGCCTTCGTAGACCTTGCGCCCGATTTCGGTGCCGCCGGTGAACATCACCCGGTCGAAGCCCTGCGCGATCAGCTCCTGGCTGACGACTCCGTCGCCCTCGACCACCGCGATCGCGTCGGTGTCCAGGTACTTCGGCACCAGTTCGGCCATCAACCGCGACGATGCCGGTGCGATCTCAGATGGCTTGAGCACCACGGTGTTTCCGGCCGCCAGCGCGCCCACAAGCGGTCCGAGGGTCAGATAGATCGGATAGTTCCAGGCCCCGATGATCAACACGGTGCCGTAGGGCTCGTACTCGATCCAGCCGCGGCCGGGAAGTTGTGGAACCTCGAGCCTACGGTAGCGCCGGCGGGTCCACCGCTTGACGCGCTTCGCGGCGAAACGTGCCTCGGCGGCGGTGCTCGCCGAGTCGGCCAGCCAGGCTTCGAACGGCGTGCGGTCGAGATCGTCGGCAAGTGCGTCGGCGATGGCCGTCTCGTTCTCGACCATCATCTTCTCCAGCGCCTGCAGCTGCGCCTTGCGCCAGGCGATGTCGCGGGTGCGCCCGGTCGCGAAGGTTTGACGAAGCCGAGCGACGGTCTGCGCGATCGGCGACGGTGTCTGCGGCGGCGCTTGCGGGTGTGCGGCGGATTCGGTCGTCATGCCCGGTCCTTCCTGAGGGTGGGCGGTGACGCCGATACTAACCGGTCGGTTGGGCCGGCCGTTCGGCGGTGACGAACGAGTTGACGAACGGCCTGTGCTCGTCGTCGGTCTCTCGCACCGGCCGCCCGAGCCGCTCGAATTCCGCGCGCGTCTGTGCCGACTGCGTCGCCCAGCCGCGCTTTGCGAACCACGCCGCGCAGTCGGGCCAGTCGTCTTGGTGGTACCACAGATCGAACGGGTCGAACACGACGTCCTCGCCGCGCTCTTCGCGGGCCACCCGCACCTGCCGCCATCGCTCCTCGACGTAGGCCCGGGCATCCTTGCTCACCGCGAACACCTCGACCGCGACCCGGCTGCCCGGGGCGCTCAGCGAGTCGATCGCCGAGTACAGCGATTCCTGCGCCTGCCCCGGAAGGAACGGCAGCAGCCCTTCCGCCAGCCACGTGGCGGGAGAGTCCGCGTCGAAGCCGGCGCCGCGCAGTGTGGCCGGCCAGTCGTGGCGCAGGTCGGCGGCGACGCCGCGACGTGTCGCCCGCGGCCGCGTCTGCGCCAGAGTCGCGGCCTTGTATTCGAGCACCGCAGGCATGTCGATCTCATAGACGACGGTGCCTGCCGGCCAGTCGAGTCGGTACGCCCGCGAGTCGAGACCAGCGGCCAGGATCACGTGCTGGCTGATGCCCGCCGCGGCAGCCTTGGCGAAGAACTCGTCGAAGAAGTGGGTGCGGACGGCTTGGTAGTCGATCATCTGCTGGAAGTCCATTGCGAAGCCGTCGTCGTCTGCAACGTCGGGCCGGCGCCACAACGACGCGATGCGGTCGCGCACCTCGGCCAGTTGCGGTGTGGACACCAGCTGCTCGGCGTATTCGTCGCGAATCAGCGGGTTCGCGCTTTCGGTTTCCGCCGCCCGGGCCAGCGCTACCATCACGGCCGTCGCGCCGACACTTGTCGCGATGTCCCAGCTGTCGTTGTCGGTGCGGGGCACGCTATCTCCTCAGTGACGCTCTCCAGTGACAAAGGTAGAGAATGCGTCACCGTCGTCGTCCACCGGCAACTTGATATCGCGGCCCAGCCGGCGCTGAACGTCGCGCGCAGGTTGCGCAGCAGCGCGCCAGCCGTGCGTGTTGAGCCAGTCGGCGACGTCGGCACGGTCGGGGTCGTCGTAGGTCAGATCGGAGATGTCGGGGGCTTCTGAGATACCGAGGTGGTCGGCGACCCGCTCGAACCGTTCCCTCATCTCTTCGCGGCGGTGCGGCGCGTGCTGACCCGCAGCCTCGACGGCGATGCGACTGCCCACCGCGGACAGCGACGTGATCTGTTCGAACAGCCGGTCCTGCGCGGCGGCGGGCAGGTACATCAGCAGGCCCTCGGCCAGCCACGCGGTCGGGCGCGCCGCGTCAAATCCGGCGTCGCGCAACGCAGTCGGCCAGTCCTGCCGGAGATCGATCGCGACCTCGTGGCGACGTGCGGACGGCCGGGCGCCGTGCGCGGCCAGTGTCGCGGCCTTGTACTCGAGCACTTTGGGCTGATCGATCTCGTAGACGTCGGTGTCGTCGGGCCAGGCGATCCGGTACGCCCGCGAATCCAGACCCGACGCCAGGATCACGATTTGCCGGACGCCGCCGGACATCGCGGCGGCGAAATACTCGTCGAAGAAGTGCGTGCGCACACCCTGATAGGTCTGCATGTACTCGAAGATTGCCCCGGCTTCGGGATCGACGTCGGCGAGCTTGGCCGGAATGTCCGCGTCGAGCATGAACTCCCAGATTCCGGTGCCGGCGCCTTCGACGAGGACTTGCGCGTACGGATCGTTGATCAGCGGATCGGGCTTCGTGGTCTCGGCGGCCCGCGCGGCGGCCACCATCACCGCGGTGCTGCCCACGCTGGTGGCGATGTCCCAGGTGTCGTCGTCGGTGCGCAAAGCGCTCATCTTGCCTCTTCCGGTCGTGCGCGAACGAGCCGGCTATCCCCGTGTGCGAACGGATGCCTACAGCTCAGTCATTTCATAGCCATGCTACCTAATAACTTAGGCAGGCTATGGGTACTGTGCCGCACATCACCGAAGAGGCAGGCTATGCCTTCCAGGTCCAGAGTCTGCCGACCAACAACTCCTTGAACTTGTTGGTGATCACTCGCAGCTCGCCGTGGTCGCCGACGAAGCCGGCGTAGAAACCCATGCCCCAGAGCATCGCGTTCAGCATCTCGACCAGCGGTGCGACCGGTGTGTCGGTGGTCAGCTCGCCGCGGTCGATCGCGCTCTTGATGGCATGGGTGAGGAACAGCCGCGTGCCCAGCAACGCGTCATGTTCTTCGCGCCGGAGCTCGGGATGGCGCTGCGACTCGAGCACGGAGGTGACGAGAAACGCTGCGGCAGAACGGTCTTCGAAGTCGACCCCGACGGCGGCGTCGATGAAGCCGTCGAGTTGACTCAGCAGCGTGTCGGCCACGGCGGCCTTCTGCGCGGCGTGGGCGACGACCATTTCGTTGGTGCGCTCGACGACTTCCCGATAGAGCACCTTCTTGCTCTTGAAGTAGTGGTTGATCGCGGGGCGGGTGAGGTCAGCCCGGATAGCGATTTCCTGGAATGTCGCGGCGTCGTAACCGAGTTCGCTGAAAACCTGCCGGGCGGCCCCTATGATGCGCTCTCGCGTTTCTGCCGCCTTCGCTGCTGGCGGCCTGCCGGGCCCCCTGGATGCCTTTGGCACGCCCGCATTGTGCCACACGGCGTTTTACATCCACCCCGGCTTTGACATGCGCGCCGAATCGATTCAGTCCGCGTGATGCGGCATCAGCGCGCCTGGCGGAACGCGCCCGAACCGGCCGGCCTGGTAATCCTCGAGCGCCTCGATGATCTCGCTCTTTGCGTTCATCACGAACGGCCCGTAGTGGACGACGGGTTCACGGATCGGCTTGCCGCCCAGCAGCAGCACCTCCAACCTCGGCCTGTTGCCGTCCTGGGAGTGATCAGCGGACAGCGAGATCCGGTCGCCGGAACCGAGGACCGCGAGCTGCCCGTCCCGGATGGGATGGCCGTCCGGCCCGAGAGTGCCGCGTCCCGACAACACGTACACCAGCGCGTTGAAATCGCGGTTCCAGGGCATGGACAGCCGGGCGCCGCGCTCAATTGTTGCGTGGGCGAACGTGATTGGGGTGTAGGTGGAGCCGGGCCCGCTGAAGGGGCCGACGTCACCGGCGATGATGCGGACGAGCGCGCCGCCATCCTCGGACGCCACCAGACCCACTTGTGGGCCGTCGATCGCTTGATATTTGGGTGCGGAGAACTTGGCCGCTCGCGGCAGGTTGACCCACAGCTGGATGCCGTGGAAGACGCCACCGCTCTCGACCAGCTCGGCGGGCGGGGTTTCGATGTGCAGGATCCCCGATCCAGCGGTCATCCACTGGGTGGCGCCGTCGGTGATCAGACCGCCGCCGCCGTGTGAATCCTGATGCGCGAAGCGGCCGTCGATCATGTAGGTCACGGTCTCGAATCCGCGGTGCGGGTGCCAGGACGTGCCGCGCGGCTCGCCGGGCTGGTACTCCACCTCGCCCATCTGGTCCATGTGGACGAACGGGTCGAGCACGGCGGCGGGAACGCCGGCGAAGGCGCGCACGACGGGAAAACCCTCGCCCTCGTAGCCGTGCGGGCCGGTGGTGATCGAGCGCACCGGGCGCTCGGAGTCGGCCGGGCCGGCCGCAGGAATGTGCGGCAAGGTCAATGTGTCAGCTGTAATGGCAGGCATGCCCAGAACAACCGGACTGCAGTCCGATTAATTCCCTCGCCTACCTCGCCGAAACCGAATTCCCGGCAGTGGCTTCTCGGAATTCACGACCGGGAATGCGGTTTCGGCGCACGGCGGCGTCGGGCACGCTCGTTTCCGGGCGGAGGTCGAGCCGGCGCAGCAGCTGCGCATTGACCGCGACCACGACCGTCGACATCGACATCAACAGCGCGCCCACCGACATCGGCATCACAAATCCCACGGGTGCCAGCACACCGGCGGCCAGCGGCACCGAGAGCAGGTTGTATCCTGCGGCCCACCAAAGGTTTTGCTTCATCTTGCGGTAGGTGGCTTTCGACAGCTCGACTACGGACAGCACCGAGCGTGGGTCAGAGCTCGCGAGGATGACGCCGGCCGAAGCGATCGCGACGTCGGTGCCCGCGCCGATCGCGATGCCGACATCGGCGGCCGCCAGCGCAGGTGCGTCGTTGACGCCGTCGCCGACCATCGCCACCTTGAAGCCCTCGGCCTGCAGCTCGACGACCTTGGCCGCCTTGTCCTCGGGCCGCACCCCAGCGAACACCCGGTCGATGCCGAGGTCGGCGGCCACCGCCTCGGCCACCGGTGCGGCGTCACCCGTGATCATCACGACCTGGACGCCCATCCGGTGCAGTGCGTCGACGGCCTGCCGGGACTCGGGGCGCACCTCGTCGGCGAGCTTGAGGGCGCCGACGACGCCGCCGTCGGCCACCACGTGCAGCACGATCGCCCCGTCGTCGTGCCATGCCGCGGACTCCGGTAGTTCGATGAGCCCAGCCTCGTCGAGCATCCGTGGCCCGCCGACGCTCACGGTCCGCCCGTCGACGGTCGCAGTGACGCCGAGCGCCGGTTCGGACGAGAAGCCGGTCGAGCGGGGTATTGAGATGCCGCGCCGGCGGGCCTCGGCGACGATGGCGTGCGCCAGCGGATGCTCGCTGTCCGACTCCGCGGCGGCGGCCAACACAAGCAGGCCGTCGTCCGTCCCGACAGCAGCGGCGAGGCCGGCGACGGTCGGTTTGCCCCGGGTCAGCGTGCCGGTCTTGTCGAACAAAACCGCGCTGACCGTGCGCATGCTCTCCAGCGCCAGCCGGTCCTTCACCAGCACCCCGCCGCGCGCGGCACGTTCAGTGGCAATCGAGACGACCAGCGGAATGGCCAGGCCCAGCGCGTGCGGGCAGGCGATCACCAAGACGGTGATCACCCGGATCACCGCCACATCCGGGTGACCGAGCATGCCCCAGACGATCGCGGTCAGAATCGCCGAGCCCAGCGCGAACCAGAACAGCCAGCCCGCCGCGACGTCGGCCAGCCGCTGCGCCCGCGACGACGAGTTCTGCGCTTCGGTGACCAGCCGTTGAATCCCCGCCAGCGCGGTGTCGTCGCCGACCGCCGTCACACGGACCCGAAGGCCGGAGTCGGTGGCCACCGTGCCGGCGACGACGTGGTCGCCGGGTTCGCGGGTGACGGGCCGCGACTCGCCGGTCACCATCGATTCGTCGATCGCGGCGGCGCCGTCGACGATCTCGCCGTCGGCCGGGATGCTGCCGCCCGGCCGCACCACGACGACGTCGCCGATTCGCAGTTGCGCCGGCGGGACCTTTTCGACGGAGTCACCGGCCACCCGTTCGGCCTCGTCGGGAAGCAGCGCGGCCAGGGAGTCGAGCGCCGAGCTGGTCTGCGCGAGCGAGCGCATCTCGATCCAGTGGCCCAGCAGCATGATCACGATCAGCAGGGCCAATTCCCACCAGAAGTCGAGTTCATGGCCGAGCACGGACAGGCTCGAGCCCCACGAAGAGACGAACGCCACCGAAATTGCCAAGCCGATCAACAGCATCATTCCCGGTGCGCGCGAACGGATTTCACTGACCGCGCCGGACAAGAACGGGCGTCCGCCCCAGACGAACATCACCGTGCCCAGCAGCGGCGATACCCAGCGGATGCCGGGAACGTCGGGAATGGTGTAGCCAAGGATCATCGCGAACATCCCCGACGCCGCGACCGTCGGGATCGCCAGCACCAGCATCACCCAGAACAGCCGGCGGTACGCAGCGACGTGATCGTGGTGGTCACCATGCCCGCCGTGCCCGTCCCCTCCACAGTGATCCGTCATGGCGGCCACTATACCCCTTGGGGGTATATGCCCAAACCCGGTCGATGCTGATCGCGATTGCTCATTTCCTGCGCCGGGTACCCGCCGCGCATGGACCACTCGACGGCCCCGATCCTCGACGCGCTGTCGGACTACCACACCCAGAACCGTTACGGATTCACCCCACCCGGACACCGTCAGGGCCGCGGTGCCGACGAACGCACGCTCGCCGTGTTGGGTCATGACCCGTTCCGCGACGACGTCCTGGCCTCCGGCGGTCTCGACGATCGCCGTACCCGCAACGGCTACCTCTCGCGTGCCGAGGAGTTGATGGCCGACGCCGTCGGCGCAGAAGGGGCCTTCTTCTCCACCTGCGGCAGCTCGCTGTCGGTGAAAGCCGCAATGCTGGCGGTGGCCGGCGGATCCGAAGACGGGCTGCTCCTGAGCCGCGACAGTCACAAATCCGTCGTCGCCGGCCTGATCCTGTCCGGCATGCAGCCGCGCTGGATCACTCCGCAATGGGATGCGCAGCGCCATCTTTCGCATCCACCGTCTCCGGACCAAGTCCGCGAGGCGTGGGATTGTCATCCCAACGCGGCGGGAGCGTTGATCGTCAGCCCCTCCCCGTATGGCACCTGCGCCGACCTGTCCGGAATCGCCGAGGTGTGCCACGATCGCGGCAAGCCGCTGATCGTCGACGAAGCGTGGGGCGCACACCTGCCGTTCCACCAGGACCTGCCGACTTGGGCGATGGACGCGGGCGCCGACGTCTGCGTGGTCAGCGTGCACAAGATGGGTGCCGGCTTCGAGCAGGGCTCGGTCTTCCACGTCCAGGGCGACCTCATCGACCACGACAGGCTCTCGGATTGCGCTGATCTGCTGATGACGACCAGCCCGAACGTGATGGTGTACGCGGCGATCGACGGCTGGCGGCGCCAGATGGTGCAGCACGGTAATGAATTGCTCACGGCCGCACTCGTTTCGGTGAACGAGCTGCGTGAGCGCATCGAGCGGATCCCCGACGTCGAGGTGCTCGACCGCGAACTGCTCGGTGAGGAAGCCTCCCATGACCTTGACCGGATGCAAATCCTCATCGATGTGTCGGCGACCGGAACCTCGGGCTATCAGGCCGCCGACTGGTTGCGGGAGAACCGCCACGTCGACACCGGGATGTCGGATCATCGGCGCATCCTCGCGACCATGTCGTTCGCCGACGGCCCCGACACCGCCGACCGGCTGGTCGGTGCGCTGACCGCGTGGCGACAAGCGGCCGACGACTTCGACCCGCCGCCGCAAATGGACCTTCCCACACCCGAGGAGATTCAGCTGGAAACCGTGACGCTGCCGCGTGACGCGTTCTTCGGACCCACCGAAATGGTGTCCGCCGCTGACGCAGCGGGACGCGTTGCGGCAGAACAGATTACGCCATATCCACCCGGCATCCCGGCCGTCGTCCCGGGCGAACGGCTGAACGAGGCCGTCATCGACTATCTGCGGTCCGGCGTCGACGCCGGTATGGCGTTGCCGGATGCGTCCGACTCGAAACTGCAGACAATCAAAGTCGTCCGGGAAACTAGCCGCGC
>DATBFF010000075.1:0-11734 GCA_036558625.1 Mycobacterium sp.
GGAGCGCTGCACAGATCGGGATGTCGAAACAGTGCGGCTCCCAATAGAAGTAGTTGCGCAACGGCCGGAAGAAATCGTCGAAGTTGGCGATCTTATTTCGCAGGTCTTGGGTCGTGGCGACGGTGTCTTTGAACGCCTGACTCTGCTCGTCGGTGACAGCGGCGGATTGTTGTTGCAGGGCATACTGCTTGCGCAGAATGTCGATCGTTTTGTTGATCACATCGACCTGCTTGAGCAAGTCGGCGCCGCGCGCCTGCTGGAAAGGCAGGGTGTTGATCTGAGCCGCGCTGCCCGCGCTGATCTGGAACGGGATCGACGTGTGGTCCAGCGGCGTGCCGAGCGGGCGGGTGATCGACTGCACCTGTGCGATGCCGTCGGTGTGGAAGACGGCCTTGGCGACCCGCTCCAGCAAGATCATGTTGGCGGAATTGCGGAGGTCATGGTCGGCTTCGATCATCAACAGTTCGGGATTCAGCCGCGCCTGCGAAAAGTGGCGTTCCGCGGCCGCGTAACCGATATTGGCCGGGGCGCTGGCGGGCATGTAGGAGCGGGCGTCGTAGCTCGTCCTGTAATTCGGCAGGGCGAGCAGACCGATCAAGGCGACGGCGATCGTCATCACGAGGATGGGCCCGGGCCAGCGGACGATGGCCGTGCCGACGCGCCGCCAGCCCCGGGTGCGCATCGGCCGGCTGGGTTCGAACAGACCAAAATGGCGACCGACGATCAGTAACGCCGGCGCCAGGGTCAACGCCGCCACCACCGCGACAAGAACGCCAATGCCGGCGGGAACGCCCAAGCTGTTGAAATACGGGAGCCGCGTGAAGGTCAGGCAGAGCACCGCCCCGGCAATCGTCAGGCCAGAACCCAAGATGATGTGTGCGGTTCCGTGGTACATCGTGTTGAACGCCGACACTCGATCTTGCCCCGCGTAACGCGCTTCGTGGAAGCGGCCGAGAATGAAGATCGCGTAGTCCGTCCCGGCCGCGATCACCAGTAGCGTCAGCAGATTGGTCGAATACGTCGACAGCTTGATGATGCCGGCGTTCGCGAGCACAGCGACGACGCCACGGGACGCGGTCAACTCGATCATCACCGTGAAAAGCACGAGAAGCACCGTTGTGACACGACGGTAGAGCGAAAACAGCATCAGTGCGATGACCCCGAGAGTGATCAGGGTGGTTTTCAGAGTGCCGTGGCGGCCCACCTCGAACTGATCGGTGACCAGGGGCGCAGCGCCGGTGACATACGCCTTCACACCGTGCGGCGGCGGTGTGTGATCGACGATGTCACGCACCGAATCGACCGACTCATTCGCCAACGACTCGCCCTGGTTGCCGGCGAGGTACACCTGCACCAACGCCGCCTTGCCGTCGGAGCTCTGCGAGCCCGCCGCGGTCAGCGGATCCCCCCAGAAATTCTGAATGTGCTCAACATGCTTCGTGTCCTGGGAGAGCTTTTGAATCAAGCCGTCGTAGTAGTGGTGCGCATCGGCACCGAGCGGCTGATTGCCCTCCAAAACGATCATCGCAGAACTGTCGGAATCGAATTCTCCGAACACCTTGCCGATACGTTTGGCGGCCTGCAGCGACGGCGAATCCTGGGGGCTGAGCGACACGTTATGCGCTTGCGCAACGGTCTCCAGTTGCGGCACGAATACATTCGTCACCACGGCCAGACCCAGCCAAAACAGCGCGATGAGCGCTGAGAACCGCCGGATGAGGTCGGGAACAGAAGTCATTGAAAGGGGTGGGCTCATCCGGACTTGTCCAGGCAGTAAGTGAATGCGTTTAAGGTGTTCACCGACCTCTCGTCCTTGACCACGTTGTCAATCTTGATTCGGCAGCCGATCGAGTCGCTGTTGCCCTGGGCAGCCACGTTGACGAAGACCGCCGGCAGAGTGGTGGTCGTGTCGTAGGCCCACGGCAGCGTGACGGCGTCGGCGCGTTGCGGTTGGGCGTTCACGTCCAGATACGTGATGGTTGCCATCGTGCCCGGGGGGCCGAAAACCTCGATCACCACGTGCTTGGGGTTGAACGGAACGATGTCGTTTCCGGTACCGGCGGGTGTCGCCGTGACGTCACGGGAGGCGAAAATCCCGTGCAGTCGGTACACCGCGAATGCAGCCACCGCGAACACCACCACCGCGACCAGTAGCATCCAGCGTCGGCCCAGTCGGCGCCTGATCGAAAACCGCTGCATCAGTACACCTTTCAACGAGCGGCGACAAACGCGGACGTCGAGGACTTCCTATAGGCTCTCACGAACTGCAACAACTGATTTGGCGAGGGTGTCGCTCGATGGCGTTTCGGAGTGGGCCTCTAAACAAACGCCGAAACAGCGAGCCGGCGGCGAACGGTCAGGGGGTCGGCGGGCACTCCGGCAGGCTGTCAAGATTGTCGACATTGCCCTCATTGGGGTTGGTCCGTAGAAATCGCCTGCCCAGCGGGCTCATGGCCACGTGAAGCAGCTGCTCGGTACCGGCTATCGACGCATCAATGAATAGCTCGAGCTCCTTTGACTCGACGAGCAGCGCACCGTCGTTGTCCGAGATCTTGTACTGCTTGCCGTCGGTCGGCCATGGCCCGCCGACCAGCTGGATCACCTGGTCCGCGTCTTCGGCGGTGTCTCGCTTGATGCAGGTGATCGGCAGTCGCGGTGGGAGTTGACGGAAGTACACGGCCAACCGTTGCCGATTCAGCAGCACGTCGATCGGCACACCGAGCGTCGGCAGCAAGAGACCGTCGGGACGGTCGGTCAGGGCGTCTCGGACTTCACTGCCGCCCATGGCCGTGCCGAACCAGTCGATCGTTATGTACATCGTGATGTACTCGACGACGGCGAGAACAATCAGGCCGCCGTATCCGAGGGCGCCGACGGCGCCGAGTCCTCCCGCCGCGACGACGGGAGCGGTGACCGGTAGCGAGATCAAGGCGATCAACACCAGAACGCCCGCTGCCAACGCGGCTTTCCCCGCCGTCGTCAACTCGAAGTTCGGATCGACTACAGGCGGTGGCCGAAGTGTCGGCCGCGCGCCGACCGTCCGCGGGAACTTCGTGATCGCTTCGTTCGCTTCCTTGACGATCTCTTCGAATTCCGTCGTGCTGATGTCGTTATTGCGCTTGTCTTTGGCGGCTTGAGCGACCTGTGCGTCGAAATCCTCCAGCGTCCCCGGCGGAATCGTTTGGTCCGAGGCTCGCTCCGCGTCGGACGGATTTCGCGGGATGTCGTCGAGATCCATTTCCAGGGTCATCGTGAACGTCGCGTCGAAGTCGTAGGCCCAACTGTGGTCGCTGACCTTGCCCTCGATGAGAATGTGCCCGCGGTCGCCCCCGCTTGGCGTTTCGATGGTCGCCTCGAACGCCTCGAGGCGACGCTCTTCGCCTCCGATGTTCACCGTCTTCGGGCGGGCCAGCTTGCAGGGCTCACCGTCGACGAAGTCGGCATCGTTCAGAGTGAACTTGCTTTTCACCGAATCACGTACCTGGCGCAGCACCACGAAGCCCGCAGTCGCCAGCGCGGCCCGTTCGTCGGGCTTCTCGGCGAGCACCGACGCCGGCAACTCTTCGCCCGGCGGCAACGGATCGATCGTCTGCAACTGAACGACGATCGACTCATTCGGGGCTCCGCCGGCCTCGAACCTCTGCACGATCACATCGAGCGCCCGAGTCCCCGTCGGTGCGTTCGGGTCGACGTCCAACGGTGTGGGCAGCAGGTCCGCGACGCCGCCCTCGCCGAGCATGGCGGCCACCGGCCGGACCCCATCGGCGAGTCGTGCGGCGATGCCGTCGAGGACGTTCACGCGTACTTCGTCGTCGGGCAGTCCCTGGCATTGCAATTTCGCCTCGAGAACGAGAGCCTGACCGGCCCGAGAGTGGGTGATCCAAAACGCCTCGGCGTAATCCATGTCCCATGTGATGCGTGGATCCTGACCGCCGAATGCAATCGATCCGTCGGCGCGGCGGTCGGCGTTTTGTCCGAACAAATGTGAGACGAATGGATCCGGCGGTGGCGTCGCGATCAGTTCCGGTGCGTCCTGCGGCTGAAAGACAAGGGAAACCGTCTGCTTGAGGGGGGCATTCGTGGGGTCGACTTGGCGGACCTCGAGCTGGTCGTGCAGCGTGATTCGACCGAACAACGGAATCTCGTTGAAGGCGATTTGCTTGGATTCGCCCGCACGCGGACCATCTGGAATCGTGATGGTTGCTGGCGGCCGGGCTGGGAGGGGGATACCAGCGATCGATTCGATAACGATCTTCGAGTCGGTCAACACGAGGTCAATTGCGAAGTGCCGCAGCGGATCACGTGTCGAACCGCCGACGGATTCCTGCCACGGACGGGCATGTGAGTCGAGCACGAACCAGACACGGTCGAGGCCGAGGTTAAGTGTGCCGGTTCCGGTCACCCGAATCGGGCTCGTGATTTCCAGCGGTTGCTGGTAGGTCCCGCCATTGTAGATGTCCGCGGTCTGATCTTGAACCCGCTCGCGGTGGACTTCGATGATCGTGTCGGGTTTGTCCATCGACGGCTCCAATGCCCGAGAGACACAGCGGGTTTCGCAGAGAGAAGTGTAGTGACAAACCTCGATCCTCGAGGCAGGATTTCCCATAATCAGTTCTCGACGAGGTCGGGTATCGGCTCCGCCTCCGTCAGCCAGTGACGTCCGACGCGGCGGGCCGCCTCCCATTTGGGCACACTCACCGCATCGTCCTGGCCCAGGTCCTCGGGGGTCGGGCCGATGCGTTCGGCCAATGCAGCGAGGGCACCCAGATCGAAGTTGTATATCTCGGCTGCTTTTAGCCCTAGCATCTGCCGGGTCTCGTCGACGGGAATGTCCCAAAAGGAACGGCGCAGCCATTCGCGGGTGCGGGGCCAGGTCCCCTCTGGATGAGGAAAGTCGTTGCCCCACAACATGTTGGATACGCCGATCTCGTAACGCCGCGCCAGCTCCCTGCGTTCGGTAGTGGTCGCTCCGATGAAACAGTTCCGGTCAAAGTAGGCCGAGGGCGGCATCGTCAGGTCACCCTCCATCAGATGGCTCATCTTCTTGGCCGAGTGCTCACGCAAGTACCTGGTGTCCATCAGCCAGAGCAGGTCGTTGGCCCAAAACGCACCGCACTCCGTGACCCCCCATCGCAACCGGGGGAAGCGCTCGAACACGCCTGACCACAATGCGAACCACATGGGCCGGGCCCCCCACCACCGCACCTCGGTGACATAGATGCCGAGGTGTCCGCCGTACTCCTCCTGCGGGGCGGGACCGGAGTGAGTGTGTATGGGCATCTGCAGGTCCTGGCAGGCGGCCCAGACCTTGTCGTAGCGACGGTCGTGGTAGGGCGGGTAGCCGACCCAGCGCGCCGGGATCAGGATCCCGCCCCGCAGTCCGGACTCTGCGGCGCGCTTGATCTCAGCTACCGCTGCGTCGACGTCGGCCAGTATCGGAACGACCGCCACCCCGGCCCGCCGCTCGGGGCGGTGGCTGCACAGCTCGGCCAGCCAGCGGTTGTGCGCCCGCGCCCCGGCCATGGCGCGCCCAGGGTCAAGGTCGCCCGACTGGCCCAGCCCGGCCCCGAACGGAGCTCCGGCGACCCCGGTCACCGCGTCGGCGTCGGGGAAGATGACCTCGCCGACCACCCCGTCGCCGTCGAGCTCCTTCTCCCGCAGGGCGACATCCCAGCCGCCGGCGATGCCCTCTCCATGCTCGGAGAACCACTGTTCGGCGAACTCCTCGTCGATGAAGCCGCCGGCCTGCGCTGCGGCCGTCTTCTCCGCCAGGTACGCCTCGAAGTCGTCCCGGTATTCGGGGTCGACGTATTCGCGGTACCGCTCGGTCGGGAGTTCGGCGTGGGTGTCGGCGGAAATGATGACGTATTGGTCCACGGTGCTTTCCTTTCGCTACCAGGTACGGATCGGGTCGGGCTCGAAGACGGTGCTGCGCGCGTCAGGGGGCACGGTGGCCAGCGGCTCGGCAACCTCGGCCACGGTCGGGCCAATTCGGTCGGTCAACGGCGCGAGGACTTCGAGGTCGAAGCCGTACACGGCCGCAGCGTTCGCGCCCAGCATGGCCGCCACTTCGGCTGTCGGAACATCACTGAAGGTGTGGCGCAAGGCTTCTCGGGTGTAGGGAGCGGTCCCCTCGAAGTGCGGGTAGTCGCTGCCCCACATGATTCGGTCCACGCCGATGCCGTGCCGCTCGGCGCACTCGACAGGCCGCATGAAGCTGGCCCCGACATAGCACTGGCGGGCCCAGTAGTCGCTGGGCCGCAGCGACAGCGAGCCGGCGGTGGGTCCGGCGAAGCGGGCGATCGCCGAGTTGGCTCGCGCGTAACGGGCCGCCGCGACGTCGAGCGAGTCGAGGGTCGCCGGTATCCAGCCGGCGCCCTGCTCCGTGAAGACCACGGTGAGGTCCGGATGGCGATCCAGTGCGCCGCTGAAGATCAGATGCCACAGCGCCCGGTGTGCCCACCAGTGTGTCTCGTACACCCATACCGCAAAGGTGCTGCCCCACCCGTCCGTCGGGCTCGGTCCGGCATTGCCGCCGTGGTGGTTGACCACCAGGCCCGCCTCGGCACACGCCGCCCAGAGGGGCTCCCAGTGCTCGGCATAGAGCGGGGGTATGCCATGGCCGGGGGCAACTCCGGGCAGCAGCACGCCGCCGCGCAGCCCCAGCTTGGCGATCTGTGCGACCTCGGCGATGGCTTCGTCGAGGTCTGAAAGCAGGATCTGGCCCACTCCGGCGCGACGTTCGGGTGACAGGGAGCAGAAGTCGGCGAGCCAGCGGTTGTGCGCACGTAGTCCGGCCCAGCGCAGCTCGAGCTCGCGGGCGGTCTCCGGTGGAGGTGCGGCCAGACTCGCTTGAGGAAAAAACGGCGGCACGGTGTTGGGGAAAATGACCTCACCGGCGATGCCTTCGCGATCCAGATCGGAGTTGCGCCGATCACTGTTCCAGTTGCGTTCCGCCTCGGGCTCTGTGAGGTCGCCGAACGGGTTGACGAATGTTTTTGCCCAGCCGTCGAACTCGTCTCTGTACTGCGGATCGAGATACTCGCGGTAGCCGAGCAGATCAGCGCCGGCGTGGCAGTCGGCCGAAATGACCGTGTACCGGTCCATGGCTATGTCCGCGCCGGCTCGGGCCTGGGGGCGGCGAGCAGGGCCACGTCGTCGTAGCGCTGGTGCACGTACGGCAGCAGCCAGTCCTGCGGTACCCGCTGCGCGATGCGCCCTCTTTGGACGGTGCGCCGGCGACACCAGGTGATCGACGTGACGTCGCGAATGACGATGTCGGCCACCGGGTCCAACGGTGACTCTCCCAACTCGACGGTGCCGTCGATGTCCTCCAGTATCTCGTAGTGCCGGTGGTATTCGCCGTAGACCAGGTGGGGGTCGGTGATGCCGCCGCCGTCGGGGGCGCGCAGGAACTTGAAGTAGAACTCGGTGTTCATCTGGTCGGGCGGCAACTCCGCCGGGCCTTTGACTTGACCGTTCACCTCGATGAGCGGATAGCCCAGTCGGTCAACGGCAGCGGTGACGCGATCGCCGTCGCGCTCCACCTCGATATGGGCGAGTTTCTTTGGCTCACCGAATGTTTCGCGCCCGCCCGTGACCGACTGTTCGGTGGACTGGGGCATAAAGAGCGGATAGTCTCCCACCTGGTCGCCGTGCCGGGCGGTCACCGAAAACACTGCCGACCCGAACGGCGCCATGCCCTCTATCCGGACCCGCTGAAGCTGGATTCGCACCAGTGGTTCGGCCGCCGGTTCCAGCGGCCTGGGCAGCACGGCCGCGACAATTTCCGGGTCGGTGAGGTACGTGATGGTCACGGCCTCGGTGGCGATGGGCGCCTTGGTGGCATCGACCTCGTGGTCGACTTGCGCCTCCGGCGCGCGAGGTCCATAGCGAATTACGTTGGTGCTCAATGCTTTTCTCCTTCCGATTCCGGCGTGTTCTCGGCATGCTGGGCGAGGATGTCGACGAGGTAGTCCGGTTCGCCGCGCGCGAGGATCGATGCGGCCTTGCGACTCACGACGTTGTCGGCGGGCGTGGGCGGACCCATCATCCAGAAGCGGTCGGCCCGGATTCCGTCCACCACTTGGTCTGCGACCGTCTCGAGCGGGGTGAACTCGACGCGTGCGCCGGCGGCCTCGAAGCGGGCCACCACCTTTTCCAGTGTCTGGTCGGGTGTGCGACGTTTCTGGGTCGCCGCGTAACGCTTCGGCCGGTGCCGCCACGACTCCCAGATGCCGGTGTCCAAAAAGCCCCCCGGGAAAAGAACATGCGCCCGAACCCGCGTCCCGGTCATCGCCAGGTGCGTGTAGAGGCTCTCGCTCAGGCAGAGCACGGCGGCCTTGGTCATCGGGTAGACGGCCTGGCCCGGTCCGCCCGTGGCTCCCCGGGCAATCGGTGCGAAACCGCCGTTGCCCGAACAGGTGTTGACCACGTGTCCCTCGCCGTGCTCGAGCAGGAGGGGCACGAATGCCTTGATGCCATGGATGACGCCCAGCACGTTGACGTCGATCCCCCAGCGCCAGTCGGCCAGGTCGTGTTCCCACATGTAGCCTTCCGAGACCCCGCCGGTGCCGGCGTTGTTGCACACCACGTGCACCGCGCCGAAGCGATCGACCGCCTCCTTGGCCAGCGCCTCGACCGAGGAATAGTCGGTGACGTCGGTGACCACCCCGGCGGCCTCGATGCCCTCTTCCGCGAGTGCCCGGGTTGCCTCGTCCAGGGGTGCGGCGAGGACATCGGCCAGCACTACCTTCATGCCCTCCTGGCCGAAACGCCTGCCGATGGTCCGGCCGATGCCGCCGGCTCCCCCGGTCACGACCGCCACCTTGCCCTGAAGGTCCATCATTGTGGGCATCGTCACATGGTCGCGCATGTCATCGCAATAAGTCGCATTATGCGACCATGGGCGTATGGCACCTCGTCCGTCCCCGCAGACCGAGCGGGTCGTGAACCTGTTCGAGCACTTGGCAGGTGATGGGAGCCGGGGGATGACATTGGCCGAGGTGTCGCGCCAGTTGAGCGTCCACAAGGCCAGTTGCCACTCGATGCTGTCCGAACTGCTCCGAGCCGGCTGGCTGTTGCGCGACCCTGTTGCCAAGACCTACCACCTCGGTCCCGCTCTGGTCCGTCTCGGCCGCGAGGCGGCGGGCCGCTATCCGGCCCTGGTGCTGGCCCGCTCCGCGATGGCCGAGCTGTCGGCCACGACGGGCGCCCATTGCGTTGCCTTTTCGGTGAGCGGTGACTACTCCACAGTCGTCGATCAGGTCCGAAGCCGTCACGGCGGCGGCCATCCGATGCCCATCGGCACCCAGTTTCCCCACCGCCCGCCATATGGGGCGTCGACCGTTGCCTGGGCCGGGCCGGAGGCTCGGGAGCGCTGGCTCGCCGACCTGCCCGAGGACGTGCGCGATCGTTACCGCAAGGCCATCACCACCGCACAGCAGCGTGGTTACGCGGTTGGTCTTCACATCCTGCCCGATCTGCGGCTGCAGGAACTGGCACTGATCGTGCGAAGTGCGGAGGTACGTTCGAGCCGGCTGAGCCGGCTGGCGCAGGAGTTGACCGACGAACTAATCCACCAAGAGGACTGGTTCCCGAGCAGCGTGGCCCCGGACCGCAGCTACGAGGTGAGCCACATCGACTCCCCGATCCTGGGGCCGGGGTCCCGCATCGCTCTGATGCTCAGCCTGGTCCCCACCGCCGAGCCGATGAGCGGCGCGGAAGTCACTCGTCTGGGAACGCAGCTCGCCTCCGCGACGCGCAAACTAAGCGCTGCCTTGACCGAAGAGGCGTACCAACCTCTTTCTTGAACTAAAGTCGACCCGCTCATGCACCGCCTCAAACCGCTCGTCCACCGAGGTCGTATACCTCGGTTCGCGACATGAACGTCTCTCGCGCAGCAGCGAAATACGAAGAGAGCGCGGTAAAGCGCGCATTGGCGGCGATCACGCCCAGACGGCCCGGTCCTGCGAATTGGATCATCGCGGCGGGAATCCCCACGGCGATCACGGCATTTCACTCCGCCTTCTACGGGCAGTGGCTGGTCGACGACGCGGGGCTGACATTCGCCTACGCGCGGTCGTTGGCGAGCGGCGATGGCCCCGTGCTGCAGCCCGGTGCCGCACCGGTGGAGGGCTTCTCCAGCCCTGCCTGGCTGGCAATTCTCCTGGTGGGTCGATGGCTGGGTTTGTTCGATCACGGAACATGGGCGGGCACGCCCGACATAGTGCTCTTTCCCAAGCTCGTGGCACTTGTCTTCTGCTTTGGGACTTTCTCGGCGATGTACGCCGTCGCGGTCAAGGTGAGTCGGCACCCGATCGGGGCGACGATAGTGGCCGGCACCGCGACCGCCCTCGTACCGTCCTTCGCCATCTGGACCGCGAGCGGCATGGAAAACGCGCTATTCGCGTGCACGGTAATGGTGCTCGGCGCGGTCCTGGCGCGTGCTGCGTTATCAGCCACTATGACAACGACGCGCACGGCATTGATCGCCGGCGGGTTGGCGGCGCTTGCGGCTCTCACCCGACCAGACGGCCTCGCATATGCGGCTGCCTTTCCCGTCGCGGCGTACCTGGTTGCTGAAAGAAAGGCCTTGTGCCGCACCGGCATCGCGTGCCTGATCTCCACTGCTGCGTTCATTGTTCCCGTCGGTGCTTACTTGGCCTGGCGGCTAGCCGTTTTCCACGACTACCTACCGAACACCGCCCGCGCCAAGGGACAAGAGCTGCCGGGTCTCGACGCCTTGGACCGGCCCGCAGCGCTGATCGCCTACGTCGGGTGGCTCGCTGCACTCCTGGGCGCCGGAGTGATCGCGCTTGCGCTGTCACGCGGCGGCCCTGCCACTACCGCCGTGAAGGTGTTGCTAGTCCCGCTGGGCCTGGCTGTATTGAGTTACGCAGTGCTGCAACCGGATTGGATGGAACAATTCCGATTTGCGACGCCAGTGTGGCCGCTTGGCGCGCTAGCGGTCACGTTGGCGGCCGCGGAAGTGCTTTCCGGTCTCGGAACCCGCGGCAGGTGGCTGGGGTGTACTGCCGCTGCGGTCGTCGCGGCGCTCACGCTAAGCGGCTACCTCCCAGCCGCCCGTGCATTTCAGCGACATCCAACCGCCGGGCTGTGCGACATAGCGCTGAACACCGGGTTCCTCTACAACGGGTACGCCGACATCCTCGGCGTGCGGGACGGCTCCCTGCTCGCTGTCGACGGGGGCGGCACATCTTTGACCACACGGCTGCGATTCGTCGACCTTTCGGGACTTGCCGAGCAGCGCATCGCCAGATTCTGGCAGCGCAACGATATGGCCGGGTTGCGCGACTACATCTTCGACGACGTGAAGCCGACCTTCATCAAAATCTTCTCCGGTTGGGCCGAGCGCGCGCAGCTTGACTTGAGTGGTGACCCGCGGCTGCAGCGCGACTATGTGGTGGTGTTGCCTGCGGCCTCTGGTGGCGGCCAGTGGGTCCGCCGCGATTCGGTGCGCGACGATTCGGCGCTCGACGCGGCAGGACGGTGGGGTGGGAAAGTCTGGAATCAGGTCATCCCGGGTCGCAGCGCAGCTCTACCGCAGGCGTGGGCATGCGGAAACACACTGCGGCCCAGTCCATATCACGACGGATCGCCCGCCCCATCCCCGCTGACGCTGCAGGGTTGAGCGCTGAGGCGGGCAACTGGCAACGCAGGCCAGGGGCTCGGTTCAGCCCGCCGTGGTGCCGGTCAGTGTGGTGCCGGTCTG
>DATBFF010000076.1:0-12448 GCA_036558625.1 Mycobacterium sp.
GTCCTCACCAAGGAGGACCAGGAGGGACGCCTGATCCTCTCCAAGAAGCGCGCGCGCTTCGAGAAGGCGTGGCGCCGCATCGAGGAGGCCGCCGAGAGCGGCGAGCCCGTCGAGGGCCAGGTCATCGAGGTCGTCAAGGGCGGTCTCATCCTCGACCTCGGCGTGCGCGGGTTCCTCCCCGCCTCGCTGGTCGAGATGCGCCGCGTGCGCGACCTGCAGCCGTACATCGGCAAGGAGATCGAAGCCAAGATCATCGAGTTGGACAAGAACCGCAACAACGTGGTGCTGAGCCGCCGCGCCTGGCTCGAACAGACGCAGTCCGAGGTGCGCAGCGAGTTCCTCAACCAGCTACAGAAGGGCGCGATCCGCAAGGGCGTGGTGTCGTCCATCGTGAACTTCGGCGCGTTCGTCGACCTCGGCGGAGTCGACGGCCTGGTGCACGTCTCCGAGTTGAGTTGGAAGCACATCGACCACCCGTCGGAGGTCGTGCAGGTTGGCGACGAGGTGACCGTCGAAGTTCTTGACGTGGACATGGATCGCGAACGAGTTTCGTTGTCGCTCAAGGCAACTCAGGAAGACCCGTGGCGGCACTTCGCCCGCACGCACGCGATCGGCCAGATCGTTCCGGGCAAGGTCACCAAGCTGGTTCCGTTCGGCGCGTTCGTGCGCGTCGAGGAGGGAATCGAGGGCCTCGTGCACATCTCCGAGTTGGCCGAGCGCCATGTCGAGGTGCCCGATCAGGTCGTGCAGGTCGGCGACGACGCGATGGTCAAGGTCATCGACATCGACCTTGAGCGCAGGCGGATCTCGCTGAGCCTCAAGCAGGCCAACGAGGACTACACCGAGGAATTCGACCCGAGCAAGTACGGCATGGCCGACAGCTACGACGAGCAGGGCAACTACATCTTCCCGGAGGGCTTCGACTCGGAAACCAACGAGTGGCTGGAAGGTTTCGAGACCCAACGCGGCGAATGGGAGGCCCGGTACGCCGAGGCCGAGCGTCGTCACAAGATGCACACCACGCAGATGGAGAAGTTCGCCGCTGCCGAAGCCGCCGCTGCCGAGCAGGAGCCGTCGGCCAACGGCGCGCCGCGGTCGGAGGAGGCCCAGTCCGGCGGATCGCTGGCCAGCGATGAGCAGCTGGCCGCGCTGCGAGAGAAGCTGGCCGGCAGCGCCTAACCCTTCGCCCCTTGACGCCGAAATTCACGTTATGCAGACAAAGTGCGAGTAATTCTCTGCATAACGTGAATCTCGCCGCAAAGTCATGCTGAGAATTGGGCTTACCGGCGGCATCGGTGCCGGGAAGTCAACGGTGTCAGCCACTTTCGCCGACTGTGGCGGCGTGATCGTCGACGGTGACGTGATCGCGCGAGAAGTCGTGGAGCCCGGGACAGAGGGACTGGCCAAGCTCGTCGACGCTTTCGGCGAGGACATCCTGCTGCCGGACGGTGCGCTGAACAGGCCTGCGTTGGCCGCCAAAGCATTCGCCGACGAGGAGAAGCGCGCCACGCTGAACGGCATCGTGCACCCGCTGGTGGCGCGTCGACGCTCCGAGATCATCGCTGGCGTGTCCGGCGACGACGTGGTGGTCGAGGACATCCCGCTTTTGGTGGAAAGCGGTATGGCACCGATGTTTCCGCTCGTAGTGATCGTGCACGCGGACCCCGATGTGCGCATCGAGCGATTGATCAAGCGCGGCATGGACGAGGACGACGCCCGGTCCCGGATCGCCGCCCAGGCCAGCGACGAGCAGAGGCGGGCGGTCGCCGACGTGTGGCTGGACAACGCCGGGTCCGAGCAGGAATTGGTCGAGCGCGTGCGCGAACTGTGGCACCAGCGACTTGTGCCGTTCGCGCACAACCTGCGAACGCACCAAACCGTAACTCCGCCAACGTCAGTCGTGCCGTATGACCCGACCTGGCCGGAGCAGGCGCGACGTATCGTCGAAAGGCTGAAGACCGCATGCGGGGAGCGTGCTGTCCGCATTGACCACGTCGGTCCGACTGCGGCGCCGGGCCGGGAGGCTCCCGACGTGATCGACGTGGAGATCACCCTGCGATCGGGGGACGACGCCGACGAGATCGCCGATCCGGTTCTCCACGCGGGCTATCCGCGCGCAAACGAGGACCTACACGCCGCTGCTGACCCCGGCCGCCCCGCCAATGTGCATGTGCGAGTTGGCAGTTAGCCCGCTACTCGGCAGGGGCCGCCACGGTATCGGCTGGCGAAGCGTCGCCGCCCGGCGCGCTGTTCGGTACGCCACCAACCGGTGCCTCACATGTCAACGCGCCGTAATCCGGGTCGTCGCGCACTGGCAGCGCCCGCGGTGCGATGAAATCGTCGGCCTGTGAGACGACCGCATCGTCGACCGAAATCTCGCAGTGCAGGTTGGCGGAGTACGGCCATTCGATCGACACCCTGATCGTGGCGTGTCCGTTGGCAGGTAGCACGGTGTTGGCCTCGAAGACGCGGCCCGGCAGCATGGTCGGATCGGCGGTCTGCGTCTGGTTGTCCTTGGCTGCGTAGGTGACCATCGCGCCGCGCGACACCCCGTCGATCCGCGCCTGGTAAGTGACGTTGTGCAGCTCCGGTGGCGGCGGCTCGTCGGCCCGCGCGGTCACCGGAAGCAACTGGCTGCCCGCAATCAGCGCAGCGAGCGTCGTCGTCGTCAAGCAGGCCCTACGGGGAGAACTCACGGCTGGCGAGGTTACGCCCGGCGCCAGGCGATTTCCAAACCGGGCGTCACCCGGGTTGGCAACTCGGACACCACAATGTCGTCCGGCCACCGACGCGGCCACGCGCCAGCCGCGTGCCACACCGCGGGCAACTCGGGTCCGGATCATCGCGAACTCCCGTCAGCCAGCGCGCCAGGCCGGGAACCCTGCCGTGCCGTACCGACGTCCGCAAGACCCGCTTCGTCGTCGTGTACAACGTCCGGACGTCGTCGTCGGTCAGAACTGCCAATCTCAGCGATGGATTGAGCCGCGCCTGCCAGCAGATCTCGTCAGTGAGCAAGTTGCCGAGTCCGGCGATCACGGCCTGGTCCATCAGCGTCGGCTTCAGGCGTCCATGCCGATTCCGCAGCGCGTCGGCGAGCCGGCGAAGGGTGATGCCGAGCGCGTCCGGTCCCAGCGGGCCCGTCACGCGAGCGATCTCGTCGTCGTCGGCGGCCAGCCACACGCCGCGCAGCTTGCGGAGGTCGGCATACCGCAACTCACCGCGATCCAGCGCGAAAACGAGGCGCTCGTAACCTTTTTCGTCAGCACCGTCGGCCGCGTGATACGGATGCCCGGTCATCCCGCTGTGCACCAACACCGTTGGACCGTCAGTCGGTAGAATCAGCCACTTCCCGTGCCGCCTCGGCGTCTGGAAGTGGTGGCCAACGAGGTTGCGGGCGAAGGCTTTCGCTGTGGCGTTGCGCAGCACGCCCGCGTCACGGACCTCGACGTGCCGGATGCGGCGACCGGGCAATGTGCCGGCCAGCTCCCGGCGGAACCCCTCGACGTCGGGAAGTTCAGGCACGGGGCGACTGCCCGCGCAGAACCTGGCCCTTCCAGGTCAGCTCGACTCCATTCGCCGACAACCATCGGTCAAGGTCGTGACCATTGCTTGCCAGTGCGTCGACCGCGGCGACCGCCCGTTGGATAGCACGTTCCGCGACCGGTTCGGGCAGCAACCGATGCTGGACAGCCGCGAGCAACTCGTCGACGTCTTTGACCTCGGTGCCGGTGCCCGTGCGGATCACCAGATCGAGGTAATGGTCCTCGGAACGCCACACCGAAGGACCTGGCGTGTACTCGCCGACGTCGAGGTAGTAGTTCTGGTCGCGCTCGTAGCCGGGATTGAAGTGAAACACCGTGGCGCGCAGGCCCAATGACGGCAGCAGCCACGACTCGAGGTAGTGGAACTGGTCCCGTCCGGGCGTGGGCCTGGCCATGTAGAGCCCCCACGGTCGCACCGTGTACACGTCGACCGCGCGCACTATGCCCTTCGGGTCGGTATTCGTGCGTGCAACCAGGTCGAACGTCTCGTGCTTCGGCGCGTGGATAGCCCTCAGGATACGGCGGCCGAGAAGTGATCTCGATCACATTTATCTCGTCGCCATGAACCACGCCGACCGCGCCGCCGTGAACCGGGTCAGGTCAGCACGGAAGGAATACCGCAATGGCGCGCGCTGCGACGAAGATGCTCACTGCCGTGGCGACAGGCATACTCGCCACCGCCGCCACGAGCTTTGCGGGAAGCCCGCCATCGGCGGACCCCGCGGCATACGCGCTGCCACTGGTCCATACCTCGACCGTGCACTCTGCCGCGCCCAACAGCCTGTTCGCTGCCGCGGCGGCGTCGCCCACGACAGGCGACGGAGCCATCGGGAATGGGGGTGGCGCCGTTGCGGCAGCCCCCTTCAAGCCGGGTACTGACGTCGCTGCCGTGACACAGCCGCTTCTCGTCGGTCCTGCCACTGTCGGGCTGGTCACTCCGGTTGTCGGCGGCCATCCGCACGCCGCGTCGATGCCAGCGATGCCGACCCGCGGCCGCAGTGGCGGCGGTGTGGGCAAGTCATCTGCAGTGAGCCCGGCAGCGGCCGGCCATCCGATCGGTGCACTGATCCGGGTGTTCGTCAGCAACGGCACCCCCGATCACCCCGACGCGGGTCTGTTGATCGGCAACGGCGCCGACGGTGCCCCCGGACAGGACGGCGGCAGGGGCGGGTTGTTGTTCGGCAACGGCGGCCGCGGTGGCGACGGGGTGGCCACGGTCAACAGCGGCAGGGGCGGCAACGGCGGCGACGCCGGGCTGTTCGGCAAGGGCGGCGACGGTGGCACCGGCATCGACGTCAACCAGTCGGGACTCGTCGTCGCGGTGGGCCGTAACGGCGGCGACGGCGGCAACGGCGGCAAGCTGCTGGGCAACGGCGGCAAGGGCGGCAATGGGGGCACCGGTCAAAACCTCCAACAAGGGGCGGCCATCGGCGGCGACGGCGGAACTGGCGGCAGGGCAGGAATTTTCGGCAACGGCGGCGCCGGTGGCCGCGGTGGAGGTGCTTTCAACGGTTCCGGCACCGCACGCGGCGGCCAGGGCGGCGCCGGCGGCGCTGCCGGACTCGCCGGCAAGGGCGGCGACGGCGGGGGTGGCGGCGGCGGGGGAATCTCCGGCAACACCGGAAACGCGTTCGGTGGGAACGCCGGTCTGGGCGGCGACGGCGGCCCGCTCGCCGGGCGGGGAGGCAATGGTGGCGACGCCGGCGGTGCCCGCACCGACGGCAACGCTGCCACCGCCACCGGCGGTAACGGGGGCAACGGCGGCAACAGCCACGCGCTCGGTAGGCCCGGCGGAGGAGGAGGTTCCGGCGGCAACGCCGATGCCCCTCGCGGCACCGGAATCGGCGGAAACGGCGGCAACGGCGGACGCGGTGGCTTTGGAGGCAGCGTCGGCCAGGGCGGCTTCGGGGGCAATGGAACCGGGAGCAATCCCGGCAGCCACAACGGCAATCCCGGTAGCGGGTCTGCATAGCCTGTCCGAGCCGTCAGCGCGCGGAACAGAACCTGTCGGTGGCCGGTTCTAGTCTGGTGAATATGGCATTCGCGACCGAACGACCGGTGCTGGCGCACTCGGAGTACCGCGCTGTCGACGAAGTGGTGCGCAGGGGCGGTCACTTCGAGGTGGTCAGCGAATACGACCCGGCCGGAGACCAGCCTGCGGCCATCGACGAACTCGAGCGCCGCATCAAGTCGGGTGAGCGCGACGTCGTGCTGCTCGGCGCCACCGGCACCGGCAAGTCAGCCACCACCGCCTGGCTGGTGGAACGCGTACAGCGGCCAACCCTGGTGATGGAGCCCAACAAGACGCTGGCTGCGCAAATGGCCAACGAGTTGCGAGAGATGTTGCCGCACAACGCGGTTGAATACTTCGTCTCGTATTACGACTACTACCAGCCCGAGGCGTACATCGCGCAGACCGACACCTACATCGAGAAGGACAGCTCGATCAACGACGATGTCGAGCGGCTGCGGCACTCGGCGACGTCGAGCCTGCTGTCCCGCCGTGACGTGGTCGTCGTGGCTTCGGTCTCGTGCATCTACGGCCTGGGCACGCCGCAGTCGTATCTGGACCGGTCGGTGCAGCTTCGCGTGGGCATCGAGGTGCCGCGCGACTCGTTGCTGCGGCTGCTCGTCGACGTCCAGTACACCCGCAACGACCTGGCATTCACCCGCGGGTCGTTCCGGGTGCGCGGGGACACCGTCGAGATCATCCCGTCGTACGAAGAGCTCGCGGTGCGCATCGAGTTCTTCGGCGACGAGATCGAGGCGCTGTACTACCTGCACCCGCTGACCGGCGACGTCATCCGCCAGGTCGACTCGCTGCGGATCTTTCCGGCCACGCACTACGTCGCGGGCCCGGAGCGGATGGCGCACGCGATTTCGACCATCGAGCAGGAACTGGCCGAGCGGCTGGCCGAACTCGAACGGCAGGGCAAGCTTCTGGAGGCACAACGCCTGCGGATGCGCACCAACTACGACGTCGAGATGATGCGTCAGGTCGGGTTCTGCTCGGGAATCGAGAACTACTCGCGGCACATCGACGGAAGGCCGGCCGGGTCGGCCCCGGCGACGCTGCTGGACTACTTCCCGGACGACTTCCTGCTCGTGATCGACGAGTCGCACGTCACCGTCCCGCAGATCGGCGGCATGTACGAGGGCGACATCTCCCGCAAGCGCAACCTCGTCGACTACGGGTTCCGGCTGCCGTCGGCTATCGACAACCGGCCGCTGACCTGGGAGGAGTTCGCCGACCGGATAGGCCAGACGGTGTATCTGTCGGCGACGCCGGGGCCGTATGAACTGAGTCAGACGCAGGGCGAGTTCGTCGAGCAGGTCATCCGCCCGACCGGCCTCATCGACCCGAAGGTGGTGGTCAAGCCAACGAAGGGGCAGATCGACGACCTGATCGGCGAAATCCGCAAACGCGCCGACGCCGACGAGCGAGTCTTGGTCACCACGCTGACCAAGAAGATGGCCGAGGACCTCACCGACTACCTGCTCGAAATGGGCATCCGCGTGCGTTACCTCCACTCGGAGGTGGACACGCTGAGGCGGGTCGAGCTGCTGCGCCAGCTGCGGCTGGGCGACTTCGACGTGCTCGTCGGCATCAACCTGCTGCGCGAAGGTCTCGATCTGCCGGAGGTGTCGCTGGTCGCGATCCTCGACGCCGACAAGGAGGGATTCCTGCGGTCCACCCGCAGCCTGATCCAGACCATCGGGCGCGCGGCGCGCAACGTGTCCGGCGAGGTGCACATGTACGCGGACAACATCACCGAGTCGATGCAGGAGGCCATCGACGAGACGGAGCGGCGCCGTGCGAAGCAGGTCGCGTACAACGAGGAAAACGGCATCGACCCCAAGCCGCTGCGCAAGAAGATCGCCGACATCCTCGACCAGGTGTATCGCGAGGCCGACGACAGCAATTCCGTCGAGATCGGCTCGGGGCGTGCGGTGTCGCGTGGCCGGCGGGCGCAGGGTGAGCCCGGCCGCGTGGTCAGTGGCGGCATCTACGAGGGCCGCGACACCACGAACATGCCGCGCGCGGAGCTGGCCGACCTGATCAAGGACCTCACCGCGCAGATGATGGCCGCGGCGCGTGACCTCCAGTTCGAGCTCGCCGCCAGGATTCGCGACGAGATCGCCGACCTGAAGAAGGAGCTGCGGGGGATGGACGCGGCCGGGCTTAAATGAGTTGATCTCAACTGCGGTTGAGCCTCTAGCGTGATTCGGGTGAGCCAGACCGCGACCGCCGGCAGCTGGCGTGCGCTATTGGGCCGAGAGCGCATCGGCACGTCCACGGTGCTGGCGGGCGGCGTCGCGCTGTATGCAACCAACGAGTTCCTGACCATCAGCCTGCTGCCGAGCACGGTCGCCGAGATCGGCGGGCAGCGGTTCTACGCGTGGGTCGTCACTGTCTACCTCGTCGGGTCTGTGGTCGCGGCGACGGCGGTCAACCCACTACTGACGCGGTTCGGGCCGCGCGCGTCCTATTTCATGACGCTGGTGCTGTTCGGCGCAGGCACCGTGGGATGTGCCGTCGCCCCCACCATGGAGCTCCTTCTGGTCGCCCGTACCGTGCAAGGCGCGGCCGGGGGGATGCTGGCCGGCCTCGGGTACGCGGTGATCAACACCGCCTTGCCGGACTCGCTGTGGACCCGGGCGTCGGCGTTGGTGTCGGCGATGTGGGGCGTCAGCGTCATCGTCGGGCCCGCGATGGGCGGTGTTTTCGCTCAGTTCGGCATCTGGCGGTGGGCGTTCGGGTCGTTGGCGATTGCGACCGCGGCGATGGCGGCGCTGGTGCCCGGCGCATTACCGCCCCGCCAACCACGTGACGCGACACCAATGGTGCTCGCCCGGATACCGGTGTGGTCGCTGCTGCTTCTGGGTGGGGCGGCACTTGCGGTCAGCCTCGCCGGCGTGCAGCGGACATCGTCCGCGATTGCGGGATTGCTCGCGCTCGGTGTTGCCCTTGTCGGCGGCTTCCTCCTAGTGGATCGACGGGTGCGGGCCACGGTATTGCCGCGCGCGGCCTTCGGCATGGGACCGCTGAAGTGGATGTATCTGACGATCGGTGCGCTGATGGCCGCGACGATGGTCGACATGTACGTTCCGCTCTACGGTCAGCGTCTCGCCGGCATGGCGCCGGTCGCGGCGGGTTTCCTCGGTGCGGTGCTGGCTGTCGGCTGGACTCTCTCCGAGATCGCCAGCGCGTCGGTGAACCGAAAGCGCACGATCGTCAGGCTGGTGGCCGCCTCGCCGGTGATCATGGCCGCCGGTCTCGGCTTGGCGACGCTCACCGTGGCCGAACGTCCGACGACTGCTTCGATCGCCGCCTGGGTGGTCGCGTTGTTCATCGCCGGGGCCGGCGTCGGCATTGCCTGGCCCCATCTCTCGGCCTGGATCATGGGCTTCGTCGACGACCCGGTCGAGGCGGGGGCGGCAGCGGCGGCGATCAACACCGTGCAACTGATCTCCGGCTCGTTCGGCGCCGGGTTGGCCGGGGTGGTGGTCAACACCGCGGCGGGTGACGATGTGTCAACGGCGCGTTGGCTTTTCGCGATCTTCACTGCATTGGCCGCGGTCGGCACCATCGCCGCATACCGAGCCCGCCCGGCCGCGAAGTAGAGTCGCGCTCATGGACGCGTTGTCAGCGGGTCGGCTCAACCGCGCGTTGGACCCGGTGCATTCGATCATCTACTTCCTGCCGGACGTCAACGAGCGATTCGGTGGTCTCGGAATGAAGGGCAGGACATCGTATTTCGCTACCCGCTCGGCGCCGATGGGTGCGGTCGGGCCACGTGTGGTCGCCGCCACGTTTTACAACTTCAACCCGGAGTTGGTCGCAAAGTCGATTCCGGCGGCATGGGAGATGGCGGCGCCGCAGACCGTGACGGCGATGCGGTACGAGATCATCGAGCAGGCGCTGCCGCGGGTTCTGGGTGCAGAACTGATCGGATCGGCCGACTTCGCACGCGCGACGGACATGCTGTGCCATGTCGCCGAGGCGATCCCCGACGCCGACGGCCGGCCGCTCTATGCGGGTCACGCCGAGCTGCCATGGCCGGAGTCCACGCATGCGCGGTTGTGGCATGCGGTGACTCTGCTGCGCGAATACCGCGGGGATGGTCACATCGCGGCTCTTGTCGCGCACGGGCTCAGCGGCCTGGAGGCCCTGATCACTCATACCGCAAGCGGAATCGGGTTCACCGCCGAGGTCGCTCAGCGGCTCAGGGGATGGAGCGACGAACAATGGGCCGGCGCCATCGATCGGCTGCGGCGGCGGAAACTTCTCGACGGCTCGGGCGCACTGACCGATGCCGGAGTCCAATTACGTTCGGAGATCGAAGATCTCACAGACACGCTCGGCTTTGCGCCGTGGCGGGTCCTGGCTGACCGCGAGGCCGCCGAACTGGAGCGATTCGCCTCGACGGTGCGCCCAGTGGCGTTGGGGGCGTTCCCGTCGGGGATGTTCGCCCCGCGATACGGCGCACATCGCTGACGTGCTGCGCGGGCGCGGGCGGTACCTGGACCCGCTGATCGTGGGCGTGGTCGGAACCGCAGTGAGTCTGGTAGGTGCCGCCCGTCCGTCGTTCTGGTACGACGAGGCGGCCACCATTTCGGCCGCATACAGTCGTTCGTTCGGCCAGTTGTGGCAGATGCTGGGAAACGTCGACGTCGTCCACGGACTGTATTACCTGTTCATGCACGGCTGGTTTCAGGTTTTCCCGCCCACCGAGTTCTGGTCGCGTGCGCCAAGTGGTCTGGCTGTCGGTGCCGCCGCTGCCGGAGTCGTCGTGCTGGGCCGGCAGTTCTCCTCTCGCACTGCCGCTGTGACCGCAGGGATTGTCTGCGCGATCTTGCCCCGCGCGACGTGGGCGGGCATCGAAGCCCGCCCGTATGCCGCGTCGATGATGGCTGCGGTGTGGCTGACGGTGCTGCTCGTCTACGCCGTTCGCCGCGACAATGGATGGGTCTGGCTGTGTTACGCGATCGCGCTGGCGCTGTCGGTGTTGCTCGACGTCTACACCGTGCTGTTGGTTCTGGTGCACGTCGTCTACATCGGCTCGTTCCGGCGCAGCCGAACAGTTCTGGTGCGGTTCGCGATTGCGGCGATTGTGACTGTGGGTGTCCTTGTGCCGTTCGTCGTCGTGGCCGTCGGCCAGGTTCACCAGATCAAATGGATCACGCCGATCGGTCGCCGGACGTTCGAAGACGTGGCGATCCAGCAATATTTCGAACGCTCACCACCGTTCACAGTCGTTTCCGCACTGGTCATAGTGGCGGCTATTGTCTTGTGGCTCTTCACATCCGCGGGGCTCGCGCACACAGATCGCCAATTGCTGGCGCTCGCTGCCGCATGGATTGTTGTACCGACGGCGGCGATCCTCGTGTGGTCGGCGTCAGTTCACTCGATCTACACACCACGCTATTTGTCATTCACCGCACCGGCGATGGCACTGGTCATCGGCGTCTGCATCGGCGCATTGGCCGTCAGATGGTGGATAGCGGCCGCCATCGTGACAGTTCTTGCTGTCGCCGCAGCACCGAATTATCTTCTCGTGCAACGCAGCCCGTACGCGAAGTACGGAATGGACTACAGCCACGTGGCCGATCTGATCACTGCGAAGGCGGCACCGGGCGACTGCCTCCTGGTCAACGACACCGTGACGTTCCAACCCGCTCCGATGCGCCCGCTGTTGGCGGCGCGTCCCGATGCTTACAAGAAGCTGGTCGACCTCAGCCTGTGGCAGCGTGCGATAGACCGCGACGACGTCTTCGACACGAATCTCATCCCTGAGGTGGTAGCCGGGCCGCTGAGCCACTGCAGAGTCGTGTGGATCATCACCGAGGCCGACAGCGCAAGGCCCTCGCACGAACAGGCTTCTGCGCTGCCGCCAGGTCAACGCTTCGGCGCCACTCCTGCGTTCTCGGTTCCGAACGGCCTGGGCTTCCGGCTTGTCGAGCGGTGGCAGTTCAACCTGGTTCAGGTGATCAAAGCCGAGCGATGACGTGGACTACCAGACGCGTACCCAGTCGACCAGCATGTCCGCCGGAAACTGACCCAGAGCGGGATCGCCAGCGCCGGGTCCGCCCACCGCGAGGTTCAACACCGGAAACATCCAGTAGCCCGGCTTGTTGAACGGCCAACGGAAATCGCCAGGCCGTCCGCTTACCTGGATGGGCTTCGGCGGCACGGTGAAGTACGGTTTCGCACCGTCGACGTAGTCTCGCCAGAACTGGAAACCGTCCTCGTCCCATCGCATCCGCCAGGTGTGCCAGTTGCCGTCCACCAAGGCCGGAATCGATTTGCCCTCCCAGGTCTTACCGTTGGATGCGGCGTGAACCGTCGTCCCGGGCGGCCAGTTGCCATTGCCGTACCACTCGACGATGTCGACTTCGCCGTCGGGTTCGGGGTCTTCGTTCACCGTCCAGAATGCGGGCCACAAACCTGGGAAGAGGCAATTGAATTTGATTCGGGCTTCCCACGTGGTGTTGATCATCCCTCGCCAGTTCCCCTGCAGTTTCCCGCTGAAGTACTGGTCGCCTTCTTGGGTGGCGCGGATGACAAGGTTCGAGTTGCCGTCGATGAAGACGTTCTGGCGATCGTCGCGGTAATGCCCGACGAGTGGCGGGAAGACGTCTGCGTCCCAGTTCCAGACGATCCATTTCGCCGGATCGGGACTTGAGCCGGGCGGTCCGTCGAACTCGTCTTGGAATATGTAGCTCGGCGCGGTTTCGGGTGTGGCGGGCTTGGGCGCGTCCGGCCGGAGGGGGTCCGCGTAGGCCTTGGTGACGGGCATCGCGGCTGCGAGCGCGCCGAGGCCGGACATCAGCATCATGTGGCGGCGATTGATCTCGTGCACGGATCGACAATAAAGGGCCGGGCGGCGCATGTGTCACAACGG
>DATBFF010000077.1:0-7010 GCA_036558625.1 Mycobacterium sp.
AACGCTGGCGGTCGCAACGGCGTGTTCAACTTCCCCGACAACGGCACGCACTCGTGGCCGTACTGGGGTCAGCAGTTGCAGGCCATGAAGCCGGACATCCAGCGGGTTCTGGGCGCCCAGCCCACCGGCTAGCCGCGTTCAAACTTCGGCCCCGGCGCATGCACCGTGTCGGGGCCGAAGTCTGTTCGGCTGCCCGGTGTGCCAAACTTCTCATTCGTGTTCGGTTACACCCACGATGTCCGCTATCCACAAGCGGTGAGGCGGTGATCGCGTGACCAAACTGGCTCGGAAGGTGGCTGTCGTCACCGGCGCGGGCTCCGGCATCGGGCGCGCGTTGGCAATCGAGTTGGCGAAACGCAAAGCGCGGCTGGCGCTTTCGGATGTCGACGCCGAAGGGCTCGCGGCCACCGTCGAGGAAGTGAAGTCGCTCGGCGCCGACGTGCACTCCCAGGTGCTCGATGTCTCCGATCGCACCGCGGTGGCTGACTACGCGTCGGGCGTGCAGGAGCATTACGGAGTCGTGAACCAGGTCTACAACAACGCGGGCATCGCCGGCGGGTCGACGACTGTGCTCGACACCACCTACGCCGCCTACGAGCGGATCCTCGCTGTCAACCTCTGGGGTGTCATTCACGGCACCAAAGAGTTTCTGCCACACCTGATTTCGTCCGGCGACGGACACGTCGTCAACATCTCCAGCGTCAACGGCATCATGGGGCAGGCGTCGCTGTCGGGCTACTGCGCATCGAAGTTCGCAGTCCGCGGGTTCACCGAATCGCTACGAGCAGAAATGCTGAAGGCTGGTCATCCGGTCCGTGTCACCGTGGTACATCCCGGCGGGGTGAGGACGAACATCGCCACTGCCGCCCTGACCGAGGCACAGGCGGCCGGCCTTGCGACACCCGAGCAGGAACATCGCACCCGCATGTACAACGAGAAGTTGTTGAGAATGCCGGCAGAACGGGCCGCGGAGATAATCCTCGACGGTGTCGAGGCCGGTAAGAGCAGGATTATCGTCGGCAGCGACGCGCGCGGCCTCGACCTGCTTGTCCGGCTTTTGCCGCGGCTGTATCCACGGCTGACGTCGCGACTGCTGCCCGGCTAGTTCGGTCGCACTTGAACCACGACTTTGCCTTTCGCGGTGCGATTCTCCAGTGACGCAACTGCGGCCGACGCCTGCTCCAGCGGGTACACCTCGGGCTCAGGAGCGCGCAGACGGCCGGACGCGAGCAACTTCTCCAACTCCGACCACTGCTCATGCAACGCATTCGGGTGCTTCAACGTCCATGCGCCCCAGCCGACACCCACCACGTCAATGTTGTTGAGCAGCAACCGATTCACCTTGACGGTCGGTATCTCACCACCGGTGAACCCGACGACCAGCAGCCGACCCGCGGGCGCCAGCGAGCGGAGCGAATCGGTGAAGCGGTCCCCGCCGACCGGGTCCATCACGATGTCGACGCCGCGACCGTCGGTCAGCGATTTGACCGCATCTTTGAAGCCGTCTGCCAGCACGACGTCGGTGGCCCCGGCAGCGGCGGCGACTTGCTTTTTGTCTTCGGTACTGACCACGGCGATCGTGCGGGAGGCGCCGATCACCGGCGCACTGCGCAGCGTCGACGTGCCGATGCCGCCGGCCGCGCCGTGCACCAGAACTGTTTCGCCGTCGGACAGGCGGCCCCGCACGGTCAACGCGAAATAAACGGTTAGGTCGTTGAACAGCAGGCCCGCCCCCGCTTCGAAACTCACGTTCTCCGGGAGCTTGAACACCCGCCCCGGATCGAGCACCGCCACCTCGGCCATGGCGCCGCCGATCATCGTCAGCCCGACCACGCGGTCGCCGGCCTGCACGTGGCTGCCGTCGGGCGCGCTGCGGACCACACCCGCGATCTCGGCGCCGACGACGAACGGCGGCTCGAGCTTGTATTGGTACAGCCCACGGGACAGCAGCGCGTCCGGGAACGCGACACCGGCCGCATGCACGTCGACGACGACGCCGTCACCGGCGGGTTCGTCGATGTCGGAAACCTCGATCGCGTCGGGGCCGTCGAGCCGCATCACCTGGGCCGCGCGCATGCCACCTCCATCGTTTGGTCTTCGCGCAAGCGCTCATCCTCCTTTGTCTCGTCTTCGCGCAAGCGCTCATCGTGCGTTGTCTGGTCTTCGCGCAAGCCCTCATCCTGCGTTGTCTGGTCTTCGCGCAAGCGCTCATCCCCCCTCATCGCCGGATGGCGAGAAAGCCTACTGTTTCAGACAACACCGAGGAACGAAAGGCATGCCATGCAGCTGGCGCTGACGCCCGAAGAGGCCGCGTTCAGAGACGAGCTCCGACATTTCTACACCACCGAGATCCCGGCGGAGATCCGCGAGCGGGTGCGGCGCGGCGAGTTCGGCGGCCGCGACGATCTCGTCACCAGCCACCGGATCCTCAACGCCAACGGGCTGGCGGTGCCGAACTGGCCGGTGGACTGGGGAGGCAAGGACTGGACGCCCACGCAGCGCCAGATCTGGCTCGACGAGATGCAGCTGGCGTGCGTTCCCGAGCCGCTGAACTTCAACACCAAGATGGTCGGGCCGGTGATCGCCGAGTTCGGCTCGCAGCAGACCAAGGAGCGATTCCTGCCCGCGACCGCGAACCTCGACATCTGGTGGTGTCAGGGGTTTTCCGAACCGGAGGCCGGCTCGGACCTCGCGTCGCTGCGCACTACCGCCCAGCGCGATGGCGACTCATACGTCGTCAACGGACAGAAGACATGGACCACACTGGGCCAGTACGCCGACTGGATCTTCTGCCTCGTCCGCACTGACCCGCAGGCGCCCAAACGTCAGGCCGGGATCTCGTTTCTCCTGATCGACCTCGACACGCCGGGCATCACGATGCGGCCGATCAAGCTCATCGACGGCAGCGTCGAGGTCAACGAGGTGTTCTTCGAAGATGTGCGGGTTCCCGCCGATCAGCTGGTCGGCGAGGAGAACCACGGCTGGACGTATGCGAAGTTCCTGCTCGGCAACGAGCGCACGGGCATCGCCGGAGTGGGCCGGACGAAGGTCAAGCTCGCCGAGGTCAAGCGCCACGCCCAAGAGCGGGGCCTGCTTGATGACCCGCTTTTCTCGGCACGGCTGGCCGAAGTCGAAAACGAGCTGCTGGCATTGGAACTCACCCAGATGCGAGTGGTGTCGGGGTCCGCCGAAGGTAAGCCGAATCCGGTGTCATCGGTGCTCAAGATGCGTGGTAGTCAGCTGCAGCAAGCCGCCACCGAGCTGCTGGTCGATGCCGCCGGTGCCGACGCGCTGCCATATGACGGCAAGGACATCGCGTCCCCCGACTGGGCGCAGGACGCCGCGCCGGTGTATCTGAACTACCGCAAGACGTCGATCTACGGCGGTAGCAACGAGGTGCAACGCAACATCATTTCCTCGACGATTCTCGGATTATAGGGCAGGCCATGGACTTTCAGTTGACCGGCGAACAAGAGCTTCTGCGTGACACCACACGCAGTCTGCTGTCTCGCAGCTATGATCAAGAGAGCCGCAACAAGATCGTCGACAGCCCCCTGGGTTGGAGTCGCGAGGTGTGGAACCAGCTTGCCGAGACGGGGATTCTGGGCCTCGGCTTCGAGGAAGACGCCGGCGGAGAGCTCGAGGTCTCCGTGGTGATGACGGAGATCGGGCGGCATCTTGCCCCTGAGCCTGTGATGCCCGCCGCGCTGGCTCCGGGCAGCCTGATCGCTGAAATCGGCAGCCAACAGCAACGCGGGTTACTCGACGACGTCGCCGCCGGGCGCACGTTGCTAGCGTTCGCTCACTTCGGTCCAGCCACCACACACGCTGTGCGGCAAGGAGATTCGTGGACCGTATCCGGCAGCAAGAACCCGGTGCTGGCCGGTGACAGCGCCGACGTGCTCGTCGTCAGCGCGGCCCTTCCCGACGGGGGCACCGGCCTGTTCCTCGTCGACGCGGCCGCGGTCACCAGACACCCGTACCGCACGTTCGACGGCAGACGCGGTGCCCAGATCGATCTCGACGGCACGGCCGCCGAACCACTCGGTGACGCGGTCGATGCGTCGGGACCGATCGAGCACGCGATCATCCGGATGCAGTCCGCCCTGTGCGCGGAGGCGGTGGGCGCGATGGAAGAGGCGCTGCGACTGACGACCGAATACCTCAAGACCCGCAAGCAATTCGGCGTGACGTTGAATACGTTCCAGACCCTGACTCAACGGGCGGCGGACATGTATGTCTCGCTTGAGATGGCACGGAGCATGAGCCTGTACGCGACGATGTCGATCGCCGACGGCAATCTCGACCCCGCCATCGCGTCGCGGGCGAAGCTGCAGATCGGCCGCTCGGGCCGGCACATCTGCCAGGAAGCCATCCAACTCCACGGCGGCATCGGGATGACCGCGGAGTACCCGGTCGGGCACTACGCCGCGCGCCTGACCGCGATCGAGCAGACGCTGGGTTCGTCGCGGGACCACCTGCGCACGCTTGCTGGCGGGGTCGGCGACTACGACGTGGTCACCCTGTAGACGGCCGTGATCAGCTGACCAGCCGGCCGATCGAGCGCATCGGGATCGACAGCCAGGTCGGGCGGTGCCGCGCCTCGTACGCAGCCTCATACACGGCCTTGTCCAATTCGTACGCAGACAGCACGGTTGCCGAGTCCCGCGGATCCGCCTCGGCCACAACGGAATACCCCTCACAGAACGCCGCCTGGTTGCGGTCCACCCATTCCCGCGCACGCGCCGCCAGCTGCTTGCCGCGTTCGTCGTCGTCCAGGTCGACAAGCCGCTGATACGCCGCGTACTCATAAGAGCGCAGCATGCCCGCGACGTCGCGCAACGGAGAGTCCGGCATGCGCCTTTCCTCCAGCGGCTGGCCTGGCTCACCCTCGAAGTCGATCAGCAACCACGCCTCCGGGGTCCGCAGCACCTGGCCCAGGTGCAGATCGCCGTGAACGCGTTGCACGGTGATCGTCTCGCCGACCAGCTTGTGGAATCGCTCCTCGATCGCCGTGGCGAAATTGCGCAATTCCGGAACCGTCGCGACGGCCGATGAGAGCCGGGCCAGCATCGCGTCGACCGGGAAGTCGCGCCCGGCCGTTCCCAGCGTGTCGGCCAACGTGGCATGCACCGACGCGACCGCCTCACCGAGACGGTACGACTCGCTGGCGAAGTCGCCTCCGACCTCGTACGCGTACAGGTCGCCCTCGGCGAACAAGTCGCGGGTGCTGGCGGTCGCCATGTCCCAGCCCTCGGCGGAATTCGCGGCAAACTCGGTCACCATCGCCAACGGCCACGGCTGCTCGTCGAGTGTTATCTCGACCGATCCCAGCAGCGGCGCGATGTGCGGATTGCCCGCGCGCCCCAGCACCCGGTTCAACTCGATATCGGGGTTGATGCCGGGAGCGATCCTGCGGAACACCTTCAGGATCGCCTCCTGCTCGAAGATCACGCTGGTGTTGCTTTGCTCGGATTCGAACACCCGCGGAGCGGCATCCATTGGCAGCGCAGCGCCGGACTCCTTGCTGAACACGACGTCGCCCCGTCGCGCGGACTCGTCGACGAGAGACAGCAGCAGCTGGGCCGCCACCGGGTCGTACAGCGCGTCGTAGCCGGTACGGTCGCCGGCCGGGCCGGACGCAGTGCCGATGGTCGCGACGTTGCTGTACTCGTCCGGCGGCGGTGCATCCCACCGCACGATCACCTGATATCGATCGGCGGATCCGTCGGTGTAGGACACGTCGACCAGTACCAGGTCGAGGTCATCGGCCAGCGGCACGACCTGCGTCGGCTCGGCTGCGGCGAGTTCGCGGCTGCGGCCGGCGTACCAACGCTGACGCGGAAGCCATTCCGCGAAAGGCAGGTTCACTGTGCCCTCGGCTCTTCACGCAAGCTGCCGATCATGACATCTCCTCGAACATCCGAAGCTCAAACCAGTAAAACCCGTGGCCCGGCAGCGTCAGCAAGTAAGGCAGCTGACCGATGCGCGGAAACTCGACGTGGCCGGTGAGCTCTACCGGTGTGTACCCATTCCACTGCTGCAGATACAGCTCGATCGGCTGCGGGAAACGCGACAAATTGTTCACGCACAGCACGAGATCGTCTTCCACCTCGCGTACGTAAGCCAGTACTGACGGGTTGGAGCCGCCCAGCTCTTTGAATGTGCCGGTGGCAAACGCCTGGTGGCGCCGCCGGACACCGAGCATGGTGCGGGTCCAGTTCAGCAACGAGGTCGAGCTGTCCAGCTGCGCTTCCACGTTTACCGACTGATAGCCGTAGATCGGGTCCTGGTTCGGGGGCACGTACATCCGGCCCGGGTTGGCTTTCGAAAAGCCGGCATTACGGTCGGGTGTCCACTGCATCGGGGTGCGCACACCGTCGCGGTCACCGAGCCAGATGATGTCGCCCATGCCGATCTCGTCGCCGTAATAGAGCACCGGCGATCCCGGCAGCGACAACAGCAGCGCGGTGAACAACTCGATCTGGTTGCGGTCATTCTCCAGCAGTGGCGCCAGCCGTCGACGGATGCCGACGTTCGCCTTCATCCTCGGGTCTTTGGCGTACTCGGCGTACATGTAGTCGCGCTCGTCGTCGGTGACCATCTCGAGTGTCAGCTCGTCGTGGTTGCGCAAGAAGATGCCCCACTGCGCCGTGTCCGGAATCGGCGGTGTCTGCGCGAGAATCTCCGAGATCGGGATCCGCGACTCGCGCCGCACGGCCATGAAAATCCGTGGCATCAACGGGAAGTGGAACGCCATGTGGCACTCGTCGCCGCCGGTGGCCGGGTCGCCGAAGTACTCCACGACGTCGCCCGGCCATTGGTTGGCCTCGGCCAGCAGCACCCGGCCGGGGTACTCGTCGTCGACCACCTTGCGGCACTGCTTGAGAAACGCGTGCGTCTCCGGCAGGTTCTCGCAGTTGGTGCCCTCCCGCTCGAACAGGTATGGCACCGCGTCCAGCCGGAAGCCGTCGATGCCGAGGTCGAGCCAGAACCTCAGGACGTCGATC
>DATBFF010000078.1:0-15247 GCA_036558625.1 Mycobacterium sp.
CGCCAACAAGCATTACTGGGCAGGCGCCCCGGCCGTCGGGGGCGTCACGTTTCGGTTCATCCCGGAGGCGTCCACCGCGCTGTCGGCGTTGCAGGCGGGCGAAATCGACTGGACGGACTCGGTTCCCACGCAACGCGTCGACGAATTGCGGGGCGACGACTCGATCACGCTCGGCGTGACGCCGAGCTACGACTACTGGTACCTGACATTGAACGAGGCGCGTAAGCCGTACGACGACGCGCGGGTTCGCCAGGCGATCGCATACGGCATCGACCGCGATGCGATCGTGGCCGCCACCAGCTACGCCACCGCCGTGGCGAACCAGCTCGCGATTCCCAAACCCAGCTACTTCTACACCGACTACCACCGCTATTCCCGCGACGTCGAGAAGGCCAAGAGCCTGCTGAAGCAGGCCGGGATAAGCGACCTCACACTCGATTTCATGGCGACGAACGAGTACCCGGAGACGGTGACCACCGCCCAGATCGTCGCGGACAACCTTGCACCGCTTGGTATCACGGTGAAGATCCGCACCGTCGACTTCGCCACATGGCTCGACGAGCAGAACAAGGGTGACTACGACATGCTGATGATGGGTTGGCTGGGAAACATCGACCCCGACGACTTCTACTACGCCCAGCACCACACCGGCGGCAAGAGCAACGCCCAGAAGTTCTCCAACGCAGCGGTCGACGCGCTGCTCGACGCCGGACGCACCGAAACCCACCCGCAGGTCCGGAAGGAGGACTACGCGAAGGCGGCGACAATCATCGCCGACCAGGTGAGCTACATCTACCTGTACAACCCGTCAGTCATCCAGGCGTGGGCCAAGCGGCTGTCGGGCTACGAGGTGCGCCGCGACGGCGCTGTGCGCTTCCGCACCGCGAGGCTGAGCTGAATGGCCAAGACCGATCGTCTGCTCTTCGTGCAAGCGACTCATCGCGCGATCGTGCGCTTTCTCCTGAAACGGCTGCTCAACTCCCTCGTCGTGCTGCTCGGCGTGCTGCTCGTGGTGTTCGCACTGGTGCACCTGGTTCCCGGCGACCCGGTACGGATAGCGCTAGGCACCCGCTACACCCCCGAGGCGTATGCGGCGCTGCGGTCGGCCAGCGGGTTGGACCGCCCAATCGTCGAACAGTTCTTGCGCTACCTCGGCTCGGCGCTCACCGGCGATCTCGGCGTGAGTTTTCGCAACGGCGACCCCGTGACGATGACGCTGCTTGATCGGCTCCCGGCGACTGTGTCGTTGGCCGCGGTCGCGATCATCATCGCGCTGCTGATCTCGGTTCCCGCCGGGATCTGGGCGGCGCTGCGCGAGGGGCGGCTGTCCGACGCGATCGTGCGGATCGCAAGCCAGTTCGGCGTCTCCGTGCCCGACTTCTGGATGGGACTTCTGCTCATCGCCCTGTTCGCCACCACACTCGGCTGGCTGCCGACGTCGGGATACCAACCGCTGCTGGGCAACCCGGCAGGCTGGCTGCGCCACGTGGTGCTGCCCGCGGTCACCGTCGGTGTCGTCGCCGCGGCGATCACGACCCGCTATATCCGCGCGGCGGTGCTCGAAGTCGCCTCGATGGGCTACGTGCGCACGGCGCGGTCGAAAGGCCTGCCACCGGCGGTGGTGACGTTTCGCCACATCCTGCGCAATGCGCTCATCCCGATCCTGACCATCGTCGGGATTCAGCTCGCGACCATTCTCGGCGGGGTCATCGTCGTCGAGGTGGTATTCGCGTGGCCCGGCCTTGGTCGCCTGGTCTACAACGCGGTAGCCGCCCGCGACTACCCGGTGATCCAGGGCGCGGTACTGCTGATCGCGACGCTGTTCTTGGTGATCAACTTCGTCGTCGACGTGCTCTACGCGGTGGCGGATCCCAGGATCCGGTTGTCATGACAACGAAGATCAGCGGGCTCGTGCTCGTGGTCATCGTCGCCGCCGCGGTGACTGCCGACTGGATCGCACCATACGGCGTCAACGACATCAACGTCCCGAGTGCGCTTCAACCCCCAAGCGGCTCACATCTTTTCGGCACTGACGAACTCGGCCGCGACATCTTCTCTCGCGTGCTGGTGGCCACCCAGGCGTCGTTGGAGATCGCGGCGGCGAGTGTCGCGTTCGCGTTCGTCGTCGGGGTGACAACCGGTGTCGTCGCCGGATACCGAGGCGGATGGCTCGACACGGTGCTGATGCGCGCCGTCGACGTGATGTTCGCGTTTCCCGTTCTGCTGCTTGCGCTTGCAATCGTGGCGGTCCTCGCGCCGGGCACCACGACGACGATCCTCGCGATCGGCATTGTGTACACACCGATCTTCGCAAGAGTGGCAAGGGCAAGCTCGCTGAGCGTGCGCGTCGAGCCGTTCGTCGCGGTCTCCCGCACGATCGGCACCCCCGACTACTACATTCTCGGACGGCACGTGCTGCCGAACATCGCCGGGCCCGTGATCGTGCAGACATCGCTGTCGCTGGCCTTCGCGATCTTGTCGGAGGCAGCGCTGTCGTTTCTCGGGCTCGGCATCCAGCCGCCCGAACCGTCCTGGGGGCGGATGCTTTTCGACGCGCAGGGATTCGTACACCGGGCATGGTGGATGAGCGTGTTTCCCGGCGCCGCGATCTTCGTGACCGTGCTTGCCTTCAATCTTCTGGGCGACGGCTTGCGAGACTTCCTCGACCCGAAGCAGCGCACGCTAACCGAGGCGCGGCGGCATCGATGACCGAGAACGTGCTCAGCGTTCGCGACCTTCGGGTGCGCATCGGCCGACACGACATCGTGCGCGGGGTCTCGTTCGAGGTGCAGCGTGAGCAGACGCTGGGCATCGTCGGCGAGTCGGGCTCGGGAAAGTCGATGACGGTGCTGTCTGCGACTGGACTGCTGGACGCGCCCGGCGCGTCGGTGGCGGGGGCGAGCACCCTTGGCGGCGAAGCGAATTCGTCGGTCCAGCTGATCGGTGCATCGGCCCGGACGCTGCGCACGGTTCACGGCGGCCGGATCGGTTTCGTGTTCCAAGACCCCGGGACGTCGCTCAACCCGCTGCTCACCGTCGAGCGCCAGATCACCGAATCCGTATCGGCCCACCGCGGTCTCACGCGCCGGCAGGCGAGGGCGCGGGCACTGGAGCTGCTCGAAGCGGTGGGACTGCCGGATCCCCAGCGACGCTTGAACAGCTACCCGCATCAGCTGTCGGGAGGTCAGCGGCAGCGAGTGATGATCGCGATCGCATTGGCATGCGATCCGGAGTTGCTGATCGCCGACGAGCCGACGACGTCGGTGGACGTGACGACACAGGCGCAGATCATCGACTTAGTCCGCACGCTGCAGAACGACTTCGGGACCGCGGTGGTGTGGATCAGCCACGACTTCGGGGTCATCGGTGAAGTCGCAGACGACGTGACAGTGCTGCGCGACGGGGAGGCGGTGGAGCAGGCGCCGACTCTCGACGTGTTCGATCACCCACAGCACAGCTACACCCGCGAGTTGTTGGCGGCGCGCCCGCTGGTCACCGGGGACGGTCCGCCGCCGGTGGACCCCGACGCGGCGGTGTTGCTCCGCGTCGACGGACTCGACGTGCGATACCCGGTGTCGACGCCGAGCGGCAAGTCGACTGTCCACGCGGTGAAGAACCTTTCGTTCACGATCCCACGAGGCACCACGCTGGGCCTGGTGGGCGAATCGGGGTCGGGAAAGTCGACCGTCGCGGCCGCACTCACCGGGCTCCTCACCCCCGAAGCCGGCACCGCGTCGCTGGCCGGAGCGGAACTCTTCGGCGGCCGTCGATCCGGGCAGAAGTCGCTGCGCAGACGCATCGCGTTGGTCTTCCAAGACCCGTTCTCGTCGCTGGACCCGCGGGTGCGCGTCGGCGCCGCGATCGGTGAACCGCTGTACGTGCACGGGTTCGGAAGCGGACGCCGAGGTCGTCGCGCGCGGGTGGCGGAGCTACTCGAGTTGGTGGGTCTCCCAACTGATTTCGCGCGCCGGTACCCTCACGAGCTCTCGGGTGGTCAGCGACAGCGGGTCAGCATCGCCCGAGCGCTCGCCGTCGAGCCCGAACTGCTGATCCTCGACGAATCGACCGCGTCACTCGATGTGTCCGTGCAGGCCCACGTTCTCGAATTGCTGCTGCGGCTGCAGCGCGACCTGGACCTCACCTACCTCTTCATCGCCCACGACCTCGCTGTGGTCCGCCAGATGAGCCACCACGTACTCGTCATGCAGGCGGGCGAGTCAGTCGAATACCGCCCCGCCGCGGATCTTTTCGCGGCACCACAGGCCGACTACACCCGTGCGCTGCTGGCGGCGGTACCGCCGGAGCGACCGCGGGCATCCGCCTAGCCCGATTGCCGATTTCGGCGCCTGCGGCTGGGCAAACCAGCGATGATGGCCCCGTGTCGCGGATCTTCTTGAGTCATTCCAGCCGCAATGCACGGGAAACGCTGGCGATCTACACCTGGTTGGTCTCCGAGGACCCGGCTCTGGACGGCGAGATCTTTCTGGACATGGATCCCAAGACCGGCATCCCGACCGGCGCCAACTGGCGTGACGAGCTCAAGCGGGCAAGCCAGCGCTGCGAGGCGGTGATCTGCGTACTGTCCGAGGACTGGGAGCGCTCGGAGGAGTGCCGGCGGGAGTACTGGATCGCCGAACAGCTCGACAAGCGGATCTTCTGCGCCCGCCTGGAACCGACAGCGGGCGAAACCGTGACGGCGGAGTGGCAGTATTGCGACTTGTTCGGCGGCCGTGACATGGTGTCGATCGACGTCGACGGCGGCGAACCCGTGACGTTTGCGCGAGAAGGCCTGCGGCGCCTGTCGATCGGCATCCGACGGGCCGGCATCAGCGTCACGTCGTTCCCGTGGCCACCCAAAGAGGACCCGGACCGCGCGCCGTATCGCGGGTGGGAACCGTTCCAGCCCATCGATGCCGGGGTCTTCTTCGGACGTGACGGCGAGATCGCGCGCGCCATGGACGAGCTGCGCGAGATGCGTCAGTCCGGTGACCAGACGCTTTTCGTGGTGCTGGGTGCATCCGGGGCGGGCAAGTCCTCGTTTCTTCGCGCCGGCATCGTTCCTCGTCTGCGCAAGGGCGACCGAAACTACGTCGACCTCGGCATCCTTCGACCGGAACGCAATGCGCTGACCGGCGAAACCGGTCTCGCGCAGTCGATCGTGGTGACTCGGCATCGGCTGGGGCTTTCGGATCCGCCGCTGGGCGACCTCAAGGCCGCCTGCCTGGCGGGAGATGCTGCGCAGGTACGGGATTGGCTCATCGAATGCCGAGACGCCGCGGTCGCGCGGTTGGGCGACATCGACGACGACGAGAAACCGCCGACCCTCGTGCTGCCCTTGGATCAGGCCGAAGAGCTCTTCGCCGTCGATGCGGGACCGCAGGCGAAGCAGTTTCTGCGGCTGATCCACGACATCGCGATTTCCGACGAGCGCCTCGGGCTGATCGTGGCCGCGAGCATCAGGACCGATCGCTATCCGGTCATGCAGACCGCACCGGAGCTGGAGGGGCTTCTGACCCGCCAGTTCGACCTTCTGCCGATGCGCTCGGTCCAGTTCAAGGAAGTGATCACCGGCCCGTCGAGGCGGGTGCCAAAGCTCCGCGTGGACAGCGAGCTCGTCGACCGCCTGTTGGCGGACTGCACTGAAGGCGCCGACACGCTTCCCCTTCTGTCGTTGACGCTCGAAGGGCTCTATAAGGACTACGGATCCACGCATCACCTCACGCTGGCGTCCTACGAGGCTCAAGGCGGCATCGACAGAGTCGTGCAGATGAAGGTCGACGAAGCCTTGTCGGCCGACCGGGCTGAGCGCGACGACCAAATGCGGTTGCTGCGATCGGCTTTCATCCCGTGGCTGGCCACGATCAACCCGGCCAACAACCAACCGATGAGACGCTTCGCACGATACCGCGACCTGCCTGAGCCGAGCAGGCCGTTGATCGACGCGCTCGTGGCAAATCGCCTGCTGGTCAAGGATGCTCGCGACGGCGAAGTGGTGGTCGAGGTAGCTCTCGAGATCCTGTTACGACAGTGGCACGACCTCGCCACCTGGCTCGCCGAAGAAAAGGATGCACTCAAGGCAGCAGACACCCTCGAACACGACGCCACCGAATGGCGCGACAGCGGCATGGATCCGTCGTGGCTGCTCGAAGGCCGGCGGTTGACCAATGCCGAACAACTGGTGTCGACCCCGGGATTTCGCGAACGGCTTGCCTCCACACAGGAATTCGTACAGGCGTCGCGCCGCAAAGAAGTTGACGAGGCACGGGAAAAGCAACAGGCCGCGGAGCGCAACGCGCGCGTGCTGCGGTCTGTGCTCGCGTTGACGGTCGTCGTCGCACTCGTTGCCGTCGGAGGCTTCGTCTGGGCGTTTCTCTCGCAGAAGGCTGCGTTGAGAAGCGCCAAAGAGGCCACCGCGCAGAAGTTGGTTCCGGACGCGAAGGCCATGTTGGCCGGAACCCGCGAAGGCACCGACTCACGAGCGTTTCAGGAACTGCTCGCCGCCAATGAGCTTGTCACCCACGGTAACTCGGGCCCACTGGTCGACGCACTTCTCACCAGAATCAGCACGGTCCGCATCGCGACCGCCTCGGTACCCGTCATCAGCGCCGCGTTCGCCCCCGCGGGCCACCGGCTCGCGGTGGCAGACACCGACGGACTGATCCGCCTGTGGGACACGAATTCTGACTCGTGGCGCAACAAGCCGCTCGATACGCCTCGGTTGATCAGCACGAAAAGCAAGCTGGCCAGCGTCGCGATCAGCCCGGACGGCAAATCACTTGCCGCGGGCACCGAGGACGGCCCGGTGCTGCGATGGAACACCGCCGAAGCCACACCGTCCGAGCAGACGGTGGGACGCCATTTCAGCCGTGTCACGAGCGTCGCCTTCAACCCCGACGGCACCCGACTCGCGTCAGCGGGCGTCGACGGCAACATCCAGCTCTTCGGCCCTGGCCAACCCGCCGAGCGGACAATTCATACCGGCTCAGAGATCTTCTCGGTGGCGTTCGATCCCGTTCGCAATCGCGTGGCCTCCGCGGGTGCCGACGGCACCATCCGATTGTGGAATGCAGACACCGGAACACCGGAGGGAGTCATCCAGGCGCAGCAGGGCGGGGTCATGAGCGTCGCGTTCAGCCCGAACGGAGCGCTGATCGCATCAGGCGGCGCAGACGGCGCCATACGCCTGTGGGATGCCGCCACCAACCAAGACAAAGGCCCGTTCACCACCGCGTCCGGGCGAGGGCACACCGAGGCGGTGATGAGCGTGGGGTTCAACGCCGACGGCAGCCGGTTGGTGTCTTCCGGTGTCGACTTGACCGTGCAGATGTGGGACGTGGCACGACGGCAGCGAATCGGCGACCCGATGACCGGCCACCAAGGAAATGTCTGGAGTGCGGTGTTCGTCAGCGACAGCGACGAAATCGTCAGCGCCGGAAACGATCACGAGATTCGCGTGTGGAATGCAGCTACTGGACAGCCGATTTCGACGCCGCTGGTGCCGAACGGTGGTGCGGTGACAAGTGTGGCCGTCAGCGGCAACCGCATCGCCTCGGCGACCGCGGACGGGACGGCGCAACTGTGGGACTCCGACACCGGCATCTTGATCAAGAATCTGGGCAACCTCGGCGGCGTCGTGAACAGCGTCGCGTTCAGCGCCAACGGCAATCGACTGGCAACGGGCGGCATCGACGGGACCATCCGACTGTGGCGGGCCGACAACGGGGCTGCCGTTGCCACGCTCCCGGTCGGCCAGCCGGTCTACGCTGTCGCGTTCAGCCCCAAGGGTGATCGGATGGCGGCGGCGAGCGGTGATGGCCAGCTGACGATCTGGGATGCGCCGGCGGGCACCCCCCGACGACTTGCGAACACAGACCATGCGGTGATCTTCGGGATCGCATTCGACGCGGGAGGTAATCGACTGGCATCAGGTGGCGCGAACGGAATCCTGCGGCTCTGGGATGCGTCCAGCGGCAACCAGATCTGGCAACACAACGTCGTCGACGCATTGTCCCCAAGCGAGAAGCAGCAGTGGGCTAGCGGGCACCCCGGGGTCATCACCAGCGTCGCGTTCAGCCCGGATGGCCGGCTACTGGCGTCCGCAGGAGCCAGCTATTCGTCACCAAATGGGTGGCCGCTGGGAATGATTCAGCGCTGGGATGCCGGTTCAGGCGCGCCCGCGGGCCGGCCGATACAGGTGGCCGGCTCGGGAAGCGCCGTGATGAGCGTGGCATTCACTCCCCGAGCCGACGCGACGGGCGACCGCATCGTGTCGGGCGGTGTCGACCGCACGGTACGGCTGTGGAACGCGAAGTCCGGCGAGCAGATCGGCGACGCCTTCGTCGGCCCGACCGAGGGGGTGGGGACAGTCGCTGTCAGCCAGGACGGACAGCGCATACTCGCGGGCAGTGCCGACGGCACAATCCGGATCTGGCCCGACCCGCCCGCAGCGGCGCCGGCAGATGCTTTGTGCGCCAAGCTCACCGAGAACATGAACGAAACGCAATGGCGTCTGTGGGTCTCGTCGAGTATCGACTTCGTGAAACTCTGCCCCGGTCTGCCGCAGTCGGCCGCGGCCACGGGTTAGCGCCTGTTGTACAAGTAGACGACAGCACCCTGCCCGCCGGTACAGGTGACATAGTCGTCGGTTTGAAAGCACGTCAGGTTGTACCACTTACGGGTCGCCGGGCTGACGACGCTGAGTTGGGCCGGCCTGGCCATGGTGAGGCCGTAAACGCGACGCACCTGTTCGACGAAGCCGCATGTGGTCATCGGCGTGCCACGAGCGCCGGCATCGAATGGTGTCTTGACTTCCGGATATACGACCGGGCACTCCATCGCCCCTTGGGGAAGGTTCGCAACGGGCGTCAGCTGGGTCGGCGGCGGCGAGGGCGACGCCTGCGCTCCCGGTTTCGGATGCGGCCACATCACCGCGGCGAGCACGATGACGATCACCGCGGTCGCGCCCACCAGGAGGCGCGCGACCGAGTGACTCATCTTGACGGCTGCCATCGTTGACGCATCATGACATGACCGCAGACGATGTGTACGTGGGTTGGTGGACAGCAAGTGCGGAGCGCACTTTGACCGAGGACATTGCCGCGCCACCCGCCGCGGTGCGCGACTTCTATGTCGACTTGGACAACATCATGCGGGTCCATCCGCTGGTGGTTTCGGTGCGCAGCATCTCCCGAACCGAGACCGCACACGGATACGTCCAGACCTACCGGGTCCACGACCGGATCCCGCTGGGTCCGGTGATATTGCCGACACGCTACGTTGCCCGACTCGACGTTCCGGTGGCAGGTGCCGTGCTCACCGAGGCGCGGCAGTTTCCGGCAGTGCGACTGCGCGGTGTGGTGACGTTCGCGCTGACCGACGGCGGCACCCGCCTCGCCGAGAAGATACAGATCACCGCGCCGCGGGTACTCGCGGGTGTGACGGTGCGTGAGGCGGTGAACGCGCACACGACGATGTTGGCGAACATCCGAAGCCACTTCGCCTGAATCAGAGGAGCTTGTGCTCGATGACGGCGGTGAGCTGAGGCTTGCGCCACCCACCCGACACCCTTTCGACACGAACGCCGATTTCGTCACCGGCGATGTCGAGTGTGCCGACCTGATTGCGAAAGTGCGGCAATGTCACCGGCCGCCATCGTAACCGCGGCATACCCACTCGAGTCGTCCCGACCAGGATGCGTCCTACGATCTCGGCGAGCCGAGTATGCCCGAGGCGCAACACGATTCGCTCGCTGGCCTGGACTTCCTTGCGCAGGCCCGAACAGACGACCTGCCATAGTTTTGTGTCGGTGGCAGGAGCGTCCTCGGGCAACTGCACCTCTGATACCCAGCAGTGATGCACGTCTCCGCCGAACATCACCATCGACTTCGGCGACGGTCGGAACTGGCCGGTCGCGACGTCGGCCACAAAATCCTCGAATCGCCTGTAACTGTCCTGAAAACATGCCCAATGATCGAGATTGGCTCCGATCCGCACCTTCTCGCCGAGTCCGCGCAGCCGCCTACCCCATTGGCCGTCGGCCACGGCCTCCGACCACCCCTCGAGATAGTGCATTCCGTACGGCAGCAGGAACGGTAGCGAGCTCGCGAACAGTAGATGGTCGTAGTCGCCGTCGACCTTCGAGGTAATCCAACCCCATTCGTCGTCGGTCATGATCTTGCGTCGGCCCGGCGCGAGCTGGCGGCCGGTGCGGGCGTCCGCGACGATCAGCCGTGCCGGTCCGAGGTCTCGGCACAGGCTGAACCGCGAGACACCGTCGTCGCTTTCGGCGTTCTTTGCCATCGCGCGGACCGCCTCGCTGCCGTGGCGGCTTTCGCTGACTGCTTGGAAGGTTTGCTCTTCCACCAGTTCTTGAGGCGAGAGGTTTCCGAGGTGCTGATAGATCCAGTAGGCCATCAGGCCACCGATGATTCTCGTTTCGTACCAATCGGTTTGGCGCTTCTCGTCCAGCCATGCCTGCGAGGTGTTCCACTTGTCGTTGATCTCGTGATCGTCGAAGATCATCGAGGTCGGAATCGTGGACAGCATCCATCGCACGACGGGCTCGGTCCAGGCATCCCAATAGCCGATGCAGTATTCCTCGAAGTCTTCGAGGACCTCTACAGGACCATCGGCGTGAACCTCACGGTCTGCGACGAGTTCCTTGATCGTGTCGTTCACCTGGTCTGCGTAGAGTTGGTCTCCCAGCATCAGCAACGCGTCGGGCCAGAGCGCCGACGGCTGGCGCAGCATCCGCATGCCGTAGGTGTGCAGCACGTCGATGCCCTTGCCTTTCGGATGCCACCAACGCTGGAATGTGTACGGCGGGCGGTGTGGGGCCGACGCGCGACACGAACCGAACAGCAACCGCAGCTTGCCGTCACGAGGCATCAATCTGACCCGCGGAGGCGGGAATTCGTAATCGGGCGGCGGCCAAGCTTTCATCCCGTCCAGGCGGACTTCGTAAGGGTGCTCGGTCTCTGGGTCCAGGTTCTGTACGCAGACGATGGCGAAGTGGTGGCCCTCGACCTCGAAGGTGTGCGCCTCGTGGCCCAGCACCTCGACTGTGCACCGCTCAGTTGTCTCGACCCAAATCGTGGCGTCGGTGTCGCCGACGTGGCGGAGCAGGGGACCTACCTTCACCTCGGCCACCGATCAATCATGCCTGAAGGTGCCCACAGGGGCACTACGCTGAGGCGATGGGTGAGGTGGCGACACGGTTGGCCGACGTTGTCGGTCAGCGGAATCTTCTGATGGGCGACGCGATCTCGGAAGACTACGGCCACGACGAAGCATTGACTGCGGCGCCCCAAACACCAGCCTATGTGGCGAAACCGGCTACTGCCGAAGAGGTTTCGCAACTCTTGAGGCTTGCTACCGAGCACGGTATACCGGTGACCGCGCGGGGCTCGGGCAGCGGCTTGTCGGGCGCGGCGTGCCCGGTGGCCGGCGGGCTGGTGATCTCCTTCGAGCGGATGAGTGCCGTGCTCGAGATCGACGAAGCCAACCACGTCGCCGTCGTCCAGCCCGGGGTGACGCTCGCCGAACTGGACGCCAAAACGATGCCGGCCGGCCTCAGCTACACCGTCTACCCCGGCGAGTTGTCCGCAAGCGTCGGCGGGAATGTCGGCACCAACGCCGGCGGTATGCGAGCGGTCAAGTACGGCGTGACTCGTAACAACGTGCTCGGTCTGCAGGCGGTCCTGCCCACGGGCGAGATCATCCGCACCGGCGGCAAGAACTCGAAGGTGTCCAGCGGGTATGACCTCACGCAGCTGATCATCGGCTCCGAGGGCACGCTCGCGTTGGCCACCGAGGTGATAGTCAAGCTGTTCCCCCGGCTGCCGCACGCGGCCACCGTGCTCGCGCCGTTCGGCGACTTCGACGAGGTGATGGCCGCGGTGCCGAAGATCCTCGCCAGCGGAGCGGCGCCTGCCATTTTGGAGTACATCGACAACATCACGATGGCCGCACTGGTCAACCGGGAGAAGCTCGAACTCGGCGTCCCGGAAGCGATCCGCGACAGTTGTGAGGCTTATCTGGTTGTGGCGCTGGAGAATCGAGACACCGAGCGGCTGCACTCCGACGTGGAGAACCTCGGCGGCCTGCTGAGCGATCTCGGTGCGCTCGACGTCTACGTGCTCGAAGGCAGCTCTGCGCGCAAGCTGATCGAGGCCCGCGAGAGAACGTTCTGGACCGCAAAGGCGGTCGGCGTCGACGACATCATCGACGTCGTGGTCCCCCGCGCGTCGATGCCGCAATTCCTGCGCACCGCGCGCGATCTGGCGCTGGCAGCGGGCGGCGGTGCGCTGGGGTGCGGGCACGCCGGGGACGGCAACGTGCACCTTGGTGTCTTCTGCAAAGACCTTCAGACGCGCAAGAAACTGCTCACCGACATCTTCGCGTGCGCCATCGAGCTCGGCGGTGCAATCTCCGGCGAGCACGGCCTGGGCCGCACGAAGACGAGTTACTTCCTCGACCTCGAAGACCCGGCCAAGATCGCGCTGCTGCGCCGGATCAAGCAGAGCTTCGACCCGGCCGGCATCCTCAACCCGGGGGTGTTGTTCGGCGAGTGACATCGGCAGGCACGCGACCGCCGTCGGCGCCGAAATTGCACAGAGGGCTGTGATCGCGCGCTTCGAACAGCCCTCAGCGCAATTTCGCGACGGGCGGTCGTCGACGCCGTCCCGACACCAGTGCACTAAAGTCGCTTCGATCAGGGGTCGGCCGTCGAGGCATCTGGGGTCGCTAGTTAAGTCGTAGCACTGGCGTAGGGTCGCTTCGCTTCTGTTAAATGAGCTAATCTGTCAGTCATCTGTCGCGACGATGAGAAGCGGAAAGGGGTTGACATGGCGCGCACAGGCAACGAGACCTGGAACATTGCCAGCAACGACCCTCCCGCCGCTGCCGACGTCGCAACCGGTCCTATCGCAGCGCCTGCACGCTCCCGTCGCAACCGCGCCCCCCGCAAGAAGGGCCGGGTGGTCAGGGCCTTCAAAAAGCTGTGGATCCCGCTGGTCATCGTCCTCGTGGTGGCGCTCGCGGTGTTCTGCGTCGACCGTCTGCACGGCGTGTTCGGAAAGACCGAAACCACGAGGCCCGGCGCCGGCTTGGCCAACGACCCGGAGCCGTTCAATCCCAAGGTGGTCAAGTACGAGATCTGGGGAACGCCGGGGACTTCGGCAACGATCAATTACCTGGATCTGGACGCGCAGCCGCAGGAAGTGAAGGACGTGAGCCTGCCCTGGGAGCTCACGCTGACCACCACGGCCCCGGCCACCAGTCCCAACATCGTGGCTCAGGGTGACGGCTCCAGCATCAGTTGCCGTATCACGGTCGACGACGTGGTCAAAGACACGAAGACGACCACGGGGCTGAACGCTGAAACCTTCTGCCTGGTGAAGTCTGCATGACCAACACCCACATCGGTGCACACCCGATGATTCCCCGGTTCATCCGGTTGTTTTCCGTGCCGATTCTGCTGGGTTGGCTGGCGATCGTCTTCTTGGTCAACGTCATCTCCCCGCAGCTGGAGAAGGTCGGCGAAACCCATGCGGTGTCGCTGGCGCCCACTGACGCACCGTCGATGGTCGCGATGCAGCGCATCGGCCGAGACTTCAAGGAGTTCGACTCCAACAGCTCGGTGATGGTGGTCCTGGAAGGCGACCAGCCGCTCGGCGCCGATGCGCACCACTATTACGACGGGCTGATCGAAAAGCTGAGGGCGGACAAAAAGCACGTCGAGCACGTCCAGGACTTCTGGGGCGATCCGCTGACCGCAGCGGGGTCCCAAAGCGCAGACGGTAAAGCCGCATATGTCCAGCTGTACCTGAGAGGCAACCAGGGCGAGAGCCTGGCGAACGAGTCTGTCGCCGCGGTCCGGGACATCGTGGCGAAGTCGAATCCCCCGCAGGGCCTGAAGTCGTATGTCACCGGTCCCGCCGCGCTGACCAGCGACCAGCATCACGCCGGCGACAAGAGCCTGAAGCTGATCACCGGCATCACGATCGTGGTGATCTTCATCATGCTGTTGTTGGTCTACCGCTCGATCACCACCGTGCTGCTCGTCTTGGTGATGATGTTCATCGAGTTGGCCGCGGCCCGCGGGATCGTCGCGACTTTGGGTTATTACAACATCATCGGGCTGTCGACGTTCGCGGTGAATTTGCTCACCACACTTGCCATCGCGGCGGGAACGGACTACGCGATCTTCCTGGTGGGCCGCTATCACGAGGCACGCGCTGCGGGCGAAGACCGCGAAACCGCCTTCTACACCATGTATCACGGGACCGCGCACGTGATTCTCGGCTCGGGCCTGACGATCGCCGGCGCAACTTTCTGCCTGCACTTCACCCGGTTGCCCTATTTCCAGACCCTGGGTATCCCGTTGGCGATCGGCATGCTCGTCGCAGTGTTCGCGGCTCTGACGATGGCCCCGGCAATGCTCACCGTGGCCAGCCATTGGGGACTGTTCGACCCCAAGAGAAAGCTCAACAACCGAGGCTGGCGCCGAGTGGGCGCGGCAGTGGTGCGCTGGCCCGGGCCGATTCTCGTTGCGACCATCGCTCTTTCACTCGTCGGGCTACTCGCATTACCGGGCTACGTGCCCAGCTACAACGACCGCGAGTTCCTCCCGCCCGACATCCCGGCGAACCAGGGCTACCAGGCTGCCGACCGTCACTTCCCCCAGGCGCGGATGAACCCCGAAATGTTGTTGGTGGAAACCGATCACGACGTGCGCAACCCGGCCGACATGCTGGTGATCGACCGAATTTCGAAGGGAATCTTCCATATTCCGGGCATCGGCCGGGTGCAGAGCATCACCAGGCCACTTGGCACGCCGATCGAGCACACCTCGATCCCGTTCTTGATCAGCATGAACGGCACCACCCAGAAGTTGAACCAGACGTACCTGTCCAATCGCATGTCCGACATGCTGGTGCAGGCGGACGAGATGCAGAAGACCGTCGAGAACATGCAGCGCATGTACGACTACATGAAGGATCTCAACGCCGTCACCCACAGCATGGTCGGAAAAACCGACCAGACAGTGGCGGACACCAACGAGTTGCGCAACCACATAGCGGATTTCGACGATTTCTTCCGGCCGGTCCGCAACTACTTCTACTGGGAACCGCACTGCTTCGACATCCCCATCTGCTGGGCGCTGAGGTCGGTGTTCGACACGCTCGATGGCATCGACGTGCTCAGCGACGACTTAGAGGCCCTGACAGTCGATCTGCACCGGCTC